>NZ_CANLDZ010000013.1:0-140686 GCF_947489545.1 uncultured Ruegeria sp.
TTACCACCAATCTCCTGGATCGGCTGCTTACTGGCCTCTCGGGCAATCTCAATGTCAGATTTATAACTCATGTGGGCAAGGTCCCTGATTGAATGCCGCGCAAAACCGACGCGGTGCGCCGACGATGTGCAATCCATACCGTTGTGTACAATCTCGATGGTTGTGGATTCCGACATTTTCATGCCGCGAAACGGCGTTAGGGCATGTCTGTCGCTTGCAATCGGAAACGAGAGGGGGCTATGGCGTCCAATTTCGCTGGTCGGGCACGAACAGCGTCATCGTGTCCCCCAATTGAAGCACCCCGGGTCGTTCCACCCAGGCTGTTACACCACGACGCCCTTCTGCTGCGGGTTTGAACGCCGCGCCGTGTCCAGGTTGATCCGCTTCGATCTCGCGCCCGGGCAAAACGCAGGGACGATTTTCCATATCAACCGTTATTGTCAGACCGTTGGCGGCCTGTAACCGAGAGGATGGTGGAATATGGGTAAAGTCGGGGATTCCACTCAAAACAATCGAAGCCCCCAGATGCGAGGGGTCCAGTTGGTCCAGACCCATCTCACGCGCAATCGCATCAAGTTCCTCAGCCGATAGAACAGAAAGTTGGCGGACGTTTCGGATTTCGGTGCCTTGCGGATAGAGGTTCTTAACCCGCACGCAGGATGCACGATTCAGGCCTTCGTGCCGGGCTCCACTGTCACCCGCGAACCCAAGGCTAACCCCGTTCACCGCTTGGGCGCGCAACGACTTAGCTGCAGGGACATGACCCAGCCAAACCACTTCAGCTACAAACTCTGTTTCACGCAAGACCGGCATGTGCACCCCATTGGAAGATATTCGCCCGCCATATTGACCTGATGCGATCTGATGAAAAGCGAAAATGAAAAGACCCGGGGCAAGGCCCGGGTCTCTGTCACTATGCCGTGGGTTCCGGCTCCATCCCGCCCTCGGGCGGAGATTTTTTTACTTTGGTCTTGGGAATAGCGGTCACGCTGGGTGCGCTGCCCTCATCAGGGGTGTCGCCTTCATCGTCGTTTTCACTGGGCGGTTCCCCATTCATGACGCGCTTGATCTCATCACCGGTCAGGGTTTCATATTCCAGAAGGCCCTGTGCCAACCGCTCCCATTCCTCAGTTTGTTCGGACAGGATTTGGTGGGCGCGTTCATAGCCCTGCTGGATGAGGCGTTTCACCTCTTCCTCGATCAGCTCTTTGGTATGCGCCGAAACCGAGAACCCGGCTGTGTTGCCTGAATAACCGTCATGCGCCTCGGCGTAGTCAATATTACCAACCTTGTCGGACATGCCCCAGCGCATCACCATGGCGCGCGACAGCTGGCTGGCTTGCATGATGTCACCTGCGGGACCGTTCGAGACGTGATCTTCACCGTATTTGATAACCTCGGCAGCCTTGCCAGCCATGGTCATGGCCAGTTTCTGCTCGCATTCATCACGGTGATAGTTCAGACGATCCATTTCGGGCAGCGACACAACCATACCCAGCGCGCCACCGCGCGGGATGATCGTCGCCTTATAGACCGGGTCACACAACGGCAGGGTCAGACCCACAACGGCGTGACCGGCCTCGTGATAGGCGGTCTTTTCCTTTTGATCCTGGGTCAGCACCATCGAGCGACGCTCGGCCCCCATCATCACCTTGTCCTTGGCGTTCTCAAAGTCTTCCATCGTGACAAAGCGGCGACCGACACGCGCGGCCATTAGCGCGGCCTCATTTACGAGGTTGGCCAGATCAGCGCCCGAAAAGCCCGGTGTACCGCGCGCAATGATGCGCAGATCAACATCGGGGCCCAAGGGTGTCTTGCGCGCGTGAACGCCCAGGATCTTCTCGCGGCCTTTGATGTCGGGGTTGCCTACGGTCACGTTGCGGTCGAAACGGCCCGGACGCAGCAGCGCAGGGTCTAAAACGTCCTTCCGGTTGGTGGCCGCAAGAATGATCACGCCTTCGTTGGCCTCAAACCCGTCCATCTCGACAAGCAACTGGTTGAGGGTCTGTTCGCGTTCGTCGTTACCACCGCCATAGCCGGCGCCACGATGGCGACCTACGGCGTCAATCTCGTCGATGAAGACGATACAGGGGGCGTTCTTCTTGGCCTGTTCGAACATGTCACGGACACGGCTTGCACCGACACCCACAAACATTTCAACAAAGTCTGAGCCTGAGATGGTAAAAAACGGCACACCTGCCTCACCCGCAATCGCACGCGCCAGAAGCGTCTTACCTGTACCCGGAGGGCCAACAAGCAACGCGCCTTTGGGGATCTTGCCACCAAGACGCGAGAATTTCTGCGGGTTGCGCAGGAATTCCACGATCTCTTCCAGCTCTTCCTTGGCCTCGTCTATCCCAGCAACATCATCAAAGGTCACGCGGCCATGCTTTTCGGTCAGCATCTTGGCTTTGGACTTGCCAAAACCCATCGCACCGCCTTTGCCGCCACCTTGCATCCGGTTCATGAAATAGACCCAGACGCCGATCAGCAGCAAGAAGGGCAGAAGCGTGATCAAGAACGATTGGAAGCCTGATTGCTGCTGCTTTTCAGCCCGGACCGGAATGTTCTCGTCGATCAGAAGCTTGGTTACTTCGGCATCGCCGGGTTTGATCGTGACATAGGTGCCGCCGCTTTCGGTCGTGTAGCGGATCTGCTCACCATCGAGGGTCACATTCTTGACGTCGCCCCCCTGCACGGCACTGACAAAGTCAGAATAGGTTCTTTCATTGCTCTGAAGCGTTCCGCCCGGTCCGCTGAACAAATTGAACAGTGCAAGGATCAGCAGAAACAGAACGACCCAAAAGGCGATATTGCGAGCGTTGCCCAAGGAAATTCTCCCAAAAGATTACGGCAGATGGGGATCTGCCGGGTTACTTCTTAAAATAGAGAGGATTGCGGCAGGTTCAATGCGATAAAAGCAACGTGTGAAACTCGGGCCAATCCGAGGCCAGTTCCGCGCGCCATCCGTTTGAATGCCCTGCTAATGGTGCAGCAAGCAGGTCGGTCCCTTGCCAGATCGAAGGTGAAGACTTTAACGCAAGGCGCGGTCTGCCGGTTACACGCCAGTCCGGCAGCTGCAACAGGCCGCCCTCTCCAAGACCCCGAATTTCGGCCGTTTCCACCTTGGGCCCAGAGAAAACCCAACGCCCGTCCCAGCGTTCGCCGAGCGGGGCAGAAAGCCCTTCAATGGCCCCGAATTCCCTGCAAATCCAAGCTTTATTGCCCTGCGGCACCACAAGGCAGCCCCCAATCGAGCCCGCTTGCCCACTCAGAACAGCCTCTAACGCCTGCGCTACCGTTGTTCGGCGCGGCGGATACCCTGCCCCAGAAATCCACAGGACGGCCCCTACCAAAATGCGCCGCTGAATTTCATCAGGCAGAGCGCCAAATCCTGCGCGATCCAGCACCATATCACCGTCGTTCACAGATGCGATTTTTCGCGCGGATTCCTGCGCATATACAGCTAAGGCCTCACGCGCTTGTGCAAGGTTTTCTGCAACCCTCGTCAAAACTTCCGGCGTAATTCCCGCAGGTTCAAGATCCTGCAAGGCTTTTCGCGCCTTTATCCGATCAAACCGCGTGTCCTGATTCGAAGGGTCTTCGATCCAACCGACATCGATCTCGGTCAGGTAATTGCGCAACCTTTGGCGGGTCACATCCAATAGCGGACGGAGCAACTGAACCCCACCCTGAGAGCGCGTGGCCGACATAGCCGACAGCCCTGTTACACCCGCGGCGCGCGCCAAGCGCATCAAAACGGTTTCAGCCTGATCGTCTGCGGTATGTCCCAAAGCAATGGCGGCTACGTCCTGATCACGCGCCCACTTTGTCAGCAAAGAATACCGGGCCTGACGGGCCTGATCCTGTAAGTTGCCTGTCTGGTCCCAATCTTGCCAACGCAGCGTATCGTGCGAGATCCCCAATCTCTGAGCTTGTCTCGCAACCGTCTGCGCCTCATCTGCTGATGCGGCGCGTAATCCGTGATCAACTGTAGCGACCCGCAGTTCGATCCCTTCCGCTTGCGCAATCTCGTGCAAAAGATGCATCAGCGCGACGGAATCACCCCCCCCCGAAACGGCGATACCAAGACGGCGCGGCAGGACCTTGGGAAGCCGCGCGCGAAGGTCAGATCTTAAGCTGTCGGCGTGGCTGGTCAAGAACACCCCAGCGACGACATCTCCTGTGTGGCGCTTGATGCGGTTGCCGAGGATGGGAAGCGCACACCAACTTCGCTAAGCGTGATGCAGGCCTGATCGGTTTGCCCCAGACGCCCCAGAGCGGCGCCAAGTTCAAACAAAGCCTCGGGCGCAAACGTCCCTTCGGAATCGCCCGTAAAGCTGGCAAGAAAGGCCCGTGCCGCCTCGCGCGTGTCGCCCATCCCTTCCAGCGCCTGACCGCGTTTCAGGTTTGCTTCGGGCGCCAACGGGCTGCCCGGGTATGACGTGTCAAACTGCGAAAACAAGGTGGCCGCGGCTTGAAAATTACCATCCGCCAGCGCCTGAGATGCCGCGTCGAAATCGGCTCGCTCACCGACGGCCAATTCTCCCTGACCAGAATCCGAAGGTTCAGAGGGTGCGGGTGCAACGACAACATCGGTTTGGCTTTCACCTCCCAACGTAGAAGTCTCGCCCAACGTCGATAGATCGCCGCCTTCCAGCTCAACAAGCCTGAACTCAAGATCTCCAATCCGATTGGTACCATCCGTAACAACGTTCTGCACACGTTGGTTCAATTGTTCGGTCTGACGCGTCAGGCGCTGCAACTCCGCCTCGATTGCATCGACCCGTTCAAGGACCGAACTGCCGGACAGGTTCGGCGCTGGTGACCCGGTTGTTGAAAACTCGCGCTTGAGGCGTTGTATTTCGACATGCAACACCGTCAGTTCCTGCCTGATATCCGCCAGCGTCTGTTGATCCTGCGCTTGTGCTACGCCGACTGTCGCCATAACGGCGGCAAAGACCCATCCTGCAACTCGCATTGTCTTACCCCAATGTTGAACCGGTCAGCACCGTCACCGCGCGGCGGTTCTTGGAATAACACTCCTCGGTGCTGCAAATCTCGATCGGGCGTTCCTTACCATAGCTGACGGTTTGCAAACGGTTGCCCGCGACCCCGCGTGAGATCAGGAATTCCCGCGCTGCGTTTGCCCGACGTGCGCCCAGAGCAAGGTTGTATTCACGGGTGCCTTGTTCATCCGCGTGACCTTCGATTTTGGCTACATAATCCGGGTTCGCCAAAAGCCATTCGGCCTGCCCCTGCAAGGTGGTTTTGGCCTGCGGCGTCAATGTCGACTGATCTACCGAGAACAGGACACGGTCGCCGACCGTCTGCTGGAAATACGCCGGCGAGCGCGGATCACTGGGTGAGCCCGGCACAATCGCACCGCTGCCACCAGCGCCACCACCCAGTGCCGAAGGATCATTGTTTGAACAGGCGGCGATCACACTCAGCGCGCCCAATGCCAGGATTTTGCCCAATACGTTCATTTCAAGTGCCTCGTGTTTTGATTATTGCCGCCTGTTTACCACAGCGACGGATTGTTGTGAACTTTGCCGCGCCCAAGCGGCGATCAATTTTGCAGTGGCCCCCAGGACGGATCGCTGCCGCCATCCGGCGTCCGTACTGGCCGCAGATTGCGCCCAGAGATATCCACCGAGTACAACGTGGCGCGGCCGCTGGCACCCTGCGTCTCGCGGGTGAACATAATCACCCGACCATTGGGGGACCATGTGGGGCCTTCATCCAGGAAAGAGGATGTCAGCAACCGTTCTTCATCCCCATTTGTTCGCATGACGCCGATATGGAACCGGCCTTTGTTCTGCTTGGTAAAGGCAATTAGATCCCCACGCGGCGACCATACGGGTGTGCCATAGCGCCCCTGCCCAAAGCTGATGCGCGTCGCCTCGCCGCCATTGGCGGGCATGACATAAAGCTGAGGTGTCCCCGAACGGTCGCTTTCGAACACGATCTGACTGCCATCCGGCGAATAGCTTGGCGCAGTCTCGATCGCTGGCGTATTGGTCAGCCGCGCACTTTGACCCGAGGCCAGATCCATCCTCCACAGATCAGTATTTCCGCCCTGGATCAGCGAATACACAATTGATCGCCCATCAGGTGAGAATCGGGGCGAAAAGCTCATGGTGCCGTCTTGGGTTCTCAGTTCTTGGCGCTGCACGCTGCCTACATCCAGAACATAGATGCGCGGGCTGCCGCTTTCGTAGCTGGTGTATAGCAGCCGGTCGCCAGAGGGCGAAAACCGCGGCGCAAGCACAATCGCAGCGCTGTCCGTCAGATACCGCACATTTGCGCCGTCGTAATCCATGATCGCCAAACGCTTGAGCCGTTGGTTCTTAGGCCCGCTTTCCGAGACAAACGCAACACGGCTGTCAAAGTAACCGCCTTCACCTGTGATCCGGCTGTAGACCTGATCGGCAACCTTATGCGCCATGCGCCGCCAGCCATCGGTTGTTCCGGCCAGTTGCAGACCATCCCCTAGTTCCTGACCCGAGAACACATCCCAAACCCGAAACCGAACAGTCAGACGCTCACCCGAAACGTTGACCGCACCTGTAACAAGAGCCTGAGCATTGATCGCCTTCCAGTCCGCAAATTGAACCGGAGCGTCAAAGCTGCTGACCCGGCTGATGAACGCATCCGAGGATATTTCCCGGAACAGCCCTGTTCCCGTCAAATCCGCAGCAACGACCCGAGAAATATCCGTGGCGTATTGCGCGGCCGATGCACCATCGGGCACGAAGTTCGGAACGGCAAAGGGCATCGGTTCGATGATCCCTTCGTCGATTTCCAGACGAAGGGGGTCACTCTGAGCATGTACCGGTGCCGACAAAAGCGTCAGGCCAAGAACGAGGCTTGTCAGAAGTTTCATCATTTGATCCGCATCCTCTCGGGATTGAATGTAATCTCAATATCCTGCCACTGGTCGTATTTGTCAGCAGGCAGATCGTAACCTTTCGACCCGCAGCGTAAAACCGCGCGTCGTGCGGCCTCGTAAGCTTGGCCCTCAGCAGCGGACGACCCACCAGAACTGTCCAGCTTGCGCACACTGTTGCCCACAACTGTGCCGTCTCGGTTCAGCGAAAAACCAACCACGACCACCACGTTCAGGGCATCCGTCGAAAGTGACCCGACATTCCAACAGCGCGAAACAGCTACGCGCATCGCATCCTTTTCGCCGCTGGTCAGCGGTGGGCCCGAAGGTTCTGTGCCCCCCTCCAGCGCTTCGGCCAAGGCATCATTGATCGCCGCTTCGTCGTTCTGCGAAGGCGTTTCCGGCGCTGGCTCAGGTGCTTCTGCTACAACCGGCTCGGCCGGAGGTGTCGGTCTGTCGGGCCGTACCCGCGGACGCGGCGACGTTCGAGGCGATTGTTCTTCGGTTTCTTCGGCCTCGGTCACAATTTCGGGCGCGGCTTCTTCCGGTGCTGTCTGATCCTGCTGTTCCTGCTGCGTTTCTGCGCCCTCATCAAGGGAAACAGGCGGTGTTTCAACGTCATCCGGTTTCGCTTCGGGGGGTGGTGGCGCAATGGCTTCTGGCGCAACCCGGTCCGCCGGGCGCGGCTGTGCCTCGGGCCCCGGAGGGACAGGAAGTTCGGCGGTTTCGGTTTCAGGCTCGATCAGAACCGGCAGTTCTTCAATCACTTCGGGCTCAGGAGGTGCTTCGACCGTTTCCGGTTCCGCCTCCGGCTCAGGTTCGGTCGGCGTTACCGGTTCGGGGCGCGGTTGTTGCTCCTGAACAGGTTCCGGCGCGTTGGCCTCGGGCTCTGGCTCTTCGGGCTGTTGCAAAGTGCTGGGCGGGGTCGGCACCTCGGGCGCGTTGCGCTGTGCAGTCAAGGCCGCAAACTGTTCCGCGCTAATCACAGACACATCCTGTACGGCCATAGGCAGCGGTTCGGACTTGAAGGTCCCGCCGAACAGCGCCCATCCAATCAAACTCACATGAGCAATCGCTGAAATCTTGGTGCCGGTGTCCACCGTGCGACCTCACTCTCCACCATCATCCAGCGTCGGGCCACCGGTATCGGTCACAAGGCCCACATTGGAAAACCCACCCGCATTCAACGCGCCCATGACCTGCATGACCTGCGAATAGGGTATTGCACCATCAGCCCGCAGGAACACGCGGTCGCTGCTGCGTTCTGCTGCAATCGCACGCAGTTTGCCAATCAACTCTTCGCGCAAAACGTCTGTGGTCTGGATCTGTACCAAGCCTTCCGCAGTCAAGGTCACTGTCAGCGGTTCTTCGTTATCCCCGGGCAGCGCACTGGCCGCAGTCTTGGGCAAGTCGACGGGTACACCAACGGTTAACAAAGGTGCGGCAACCATGAAGATGATCAACAACACCAGCATGACATCGACAAAGGGGGTCACGTTGATCTCAGCCATCGGCTGCGCACGACCCCGACGCCGCCCGCGTCTGCGGCCATTGCCACCCGACGGTTGCTGTACCGCGGCCCCCATGTCAGCTGTCCAACTGACGCGACAGGATGGTGGCGAACTCGTCGGCGAACGCCTCATAGCCACCAACGATGCGATCACTGTCCGCGCTGAGTTTGTTGTAGAATATCACCGCCGGAATCGCGGCCAGCAGCCCCAAACCGGTGGCCAGCAAAGCTTCGGCAATGCCGGGTGCAACAACGGCCAGGTTGGTATTCTGCTGCTCGGCGATTTCGATGAAGGCGTTCATGATACCCCAAACGGTTCCGAACAGGCCGATAAACGGTGCGGTTGACCCCACGGTCGCCAGAATCGGTAGACCTTTCTGCAATGTTTCCGCCTCTTTCGCGATGGCAACATCCATTGACCGATCAATCCGCGCCGTGGCACCTGCGATCAGCCCGCCATCGTTGCGATGCGACCTGCGCCATTCGATCATGCCTGACGCAAAAATCTTCTCGGAACTGCCATCGGGCCGTGATCCGATCTGTTCGAACAGCTCGTCCAACGGATTTCCGGACCAGAAGGATTCATCGAATATCTGCGCCTCGCGACGTGCAGATCGATAGTTGATGAGTTTCTGTATGATGATCGCCCAAGACCAGCCCGACGCGACGACCAGCATCAGCATCACCAGTTTGACGATAAAAGTCGCGCGGGCAAACAGCCCCCACATGGAGAAGTCGATCTCCTGCGCCAGCGCCAGCGTTTCAGCTTCCATGAACCTGCTCTTTTTTGCCTGACGGCCGTTTATTTGGCCTTATTTTGCCAGACGCTATCGCAGTTGGTCCCGAAAAGCCAACAGAACCACCCCGGTCCCGCGATTTGTTACATCAATGCGCGAATCTCTGCCGGAAGGCGGATCGGTTTGCCGGCGCGGTTGATGCAAACGGCCGTGACTGTGGCACGAAAAATCTCGGTTTCTCCGCGCCGAACACTCTGTGACATGGTCAGACGCACACCCGACAGCGAGACAACGTCCGTCTCAACCACCAACTCGTCCTCGAACTTCGCTGGGGCGAGGTAATCCGCCTCGACCCGGCGCACGACCCAGACGACCCCTTCCTCGCGCATCGCGTTCTGGTCATTGCCCAGCTTGCGCACCCAGTCCGAGCGGGCACGTTCGATATAACGCAGGTAGTTCGCATGGTAAACGACCCCGCCCATGTCTGTATCTTCATAATATACCCGGACAGGATAGGTATGTGTCATTGCTGTTGCTCCAGCCGGGCAAACAGCCTGAGCGCATGGGACTTGTCCCGCGCTGCCCCCGGCAAAACCGGATCATAAGCGGCACGGATCACCCCGGCAATATCGGGACGCAAGATCGTTGCATCGCCCGCAACCGCCAATGGTGATGCGTCGCGAAAGGCAGTGTCCGACCACAGCAGGGTTGTCTGGACCACTTGGCTCAGCGCAAGAGTCTCAGCCGGAATGTCTGACAATTCGGCATCCATGCGTAGAAACACAAATGCCGCGCGGATCGCGCCGTCCTCTTCGAACCGGAAGATGCGATACTGATTGGCGTCCGCCGCGACCAAACGTTCAACCAGCGGTCCGAGATCCGGGATTAGACGATCCAGATCCGGCACGTCGGTCATTTCCCGCCAGTCCCGAAAAAAGAAGACCATGCAATTTGCGCCCAGCTCGGGGTCCGTCTCGGCCATTTTGTGGCCTGCCAAAGCTACGACTGCCTCGAAAGCACCTTTCACCGTGGCCAACGTTTTATCTTCGACGCCAAAAACAATCGGCACGATGGGGCGACCCCACCGCGCGAACAGAAACTCACCACTTTCGCGTGTAAAAAGCGCTTCGATCTCGTCAGGTGTCACACCCAATCCTTCATCTTTTCAAAAATACTCTCGCCGAAGGCATAAAATCTCTACGCTGCGGCTTCAACCAAACAGATCGTTTTGGCCTTTGGGTGTAGCCATACCAAGATGCGTCCAAGCTTTTTGCGCCAGCATCCGACCGCGAGGCGTACGCTGGATCAGGCCCTGCTGCAACAGGAAGGGTTCAATCACATCTTCCAACGAGTCCCGGCTTTCGGACAGCGCCGCAGACAGCGTCTCAATCCCCACGGGACCACCCGCGTAGTTTTCGGCGATCAGCTTCAGATATCGACGATCCGCCCCATCCAGACCCAAGTTATCGACACCCAATCGCGTCAGGGCGCCATCCGCCAGATCCCGCGTGATCCGCCCATCTCCTTCGACGATGGCAAAATCAACAACCCGCCGAAGCAGCCTGCCAGCGATCCGGGGCGTGCCGCGCGACCGTCGCGCAATTTCCCACGCACCATCATCATCCGCTGGCGCACCCAACTTGCGCGCATTTCGCGTGACAATCTCGTGCAACTCATCAATCTCATAGAATTGCAACCGTGTCGGAATACCAAATCGATCGCGTAATGGTGTGGTCAACAGACCCATCCGTGTGGTCGCACCAACCAGCGTGAAGGGCTGCAATTCGATCCGCACCGTCCGCGCAGCCGGACCTTCGCCAATTACCAGATCCAGCTCGAAATCCTCCATCGCAGGATAGAGCACCTCTTCGACCGCCGGGTTCAGGCGGTGGATTTCGTCGATGAACAGCACATCGCGGGCTTCAAGATTAGTCAGAATCGCCGCCAGATCGCCGGCCTTGGCCAGCACCGGCCCCGAAGTCATGCGGAAATTCACGCCCAGCTCGCGCGCTATGATCTGCGCCAACGTCGTCTTGCCCAGCCCTGGAGGGCCGTGAAACAGCGTGTGATCCATCGCCTCACCGCGTTGACGGGCGGATTGGATGAAAATGCGCAGATTGGCACGGGCTTCGGCCTGACCGATGAAATCATCCAATGTCTGCGGTCGCAAGGCGCGGTCATTGTCTTCCGGCAACGGCTCTGGGCGCAGGGTGGGATCGACGTCTACCATTCACTCAGCCTTTCGGAGCCAGCAGCTTCAATGCGGCACGGATCAGATCTGTTTCTTCAGCGTCAGGCAGACTCGCCGCAGCTTCGGCCACCGCCGTCGCAGCATCGGACGGGCTATAGCCCAGATTGGCCAGTGCAGACAAAGCGCCAGCTGACGCGGCAGCTGCTCCGGAAGGTGGTTTTGGCTTTCGTTTCGAGATTGGCGTGGGGCCAGCCGGCTCGATTACGTCCAACGCGGGGCCGTCCATCGCCTCGGTCACGGTGCCGCCCATCGCCATAACGCCCGGGGCTTTGTCCTTCAGGTCCAGGACGATGCGCTGCGCTGTTTTGGGCCCGACGCCCTTGGCGGCCTTGACCGTAGCCCAGTCACCCAACGCAATTGCGCGGCTGACACCATCTGGACCCAAAGCGCTCAGGATCGCAAGCGACACCTTGGCCCCAACCCCCTGAACCGAACACAACAGCCGGTGCCATTCTTTTTCGACCAGTGACAGGAACCCATAAAGCTGCATCAGGTCTTCGCGCACGACCATGTCGGTGTAGATCGAGATCGCCTCACCCACGCCTGGCAAGGCGGCCATGGTCCTGTCGGAGCAATAGACCAGATAGCCGACACCCCGGACATCAATCAGCACATGATCCGCCGCGCGATAATCCAATCGTCCCGTCAGCTTGCCGATCATGCCCGTACCTCTTTCAACCGTGCCTGTGGAGAAGTGCCATAGTAGGAATGACAGATTGCGATCGCCAGCGCATCCGCAGCATCGGCCCCTTTGGGCTGGCAGCCTGGTAGTTGCAGCTTGACCATGTGCAAAACCTGTTCTTTCTCGGCATGGCCGACACCCACCACAGTCTTCTTGACCCGGTTCGGAGCATACTCCCCCACTTGCAACCCAGCCTTTGCCAGCGTCAGCAACGCCACACCGCGTGCCTGACCCAGTTTGAGCGTCCCCGCCCCATCCTTGTTCACAAAAGTCTGTTCGATGGCGGCTTGATCGGGTCGATGTTCTGCAATCACTTCGACGATCTGATTGTGCAGAGACAAAAGTCGTTCACCAAGATCGTCCCCATCGGATTTGCATAAACCATTCGCAACATGGCTCAGGCGGCTGCCATTCGATTCGATGACGCCCCATCCCAGGGTTCTCAACCCCGGATCAATGCCTAGAATTCGCATAGTTTGTCTCGGCCTGCTCGGGTTATGTGATCTTTTTTCAACGCCTAGCACGAAGCGTGAACATTTTCCAAGCGAATTGACCTGAAGCCGGAAAACGACATGCATGTCGTAGCCGTGCCGCCAAGGGCAGTTTGCGACCTCAGAAAGCCTGAATTCGACACGTTCATGAACGCAAATTCACTAATTATTTAAGGGTATTACACCTGTGTGAAGTATTGCAGAAAATGCATAGGACACATGCAAAAACTGAACTTGCGCACAGCGAATCTCAGCACTACATGCCGCTCAGATCGCAAGATTGCAGAGTTAACACAAACCAGAAGGAAACAGGATATGGCTGCACTAGACACAACCCGCTTCGCAACCACTGGCTCATTCGGCCTCGTCGGCCGTATCGGCGCATTTTTCGTAACAGCTGTGAATGCTGCTGTCGAATGGAATGACGCCCGCGTAACGCGGAACGCGCTGACTGGTCTGACTGACCGCGAACTGGAAGATATCGGCCTGTGCCGTGGCGACATCGACGCCATTGCTGAGGGTCGCCGGTAAACACCGACCAATCGCTCACACACCCCACATCCTCCCTGTGGGGCAAAGAAAACACCGCGCGCCGGACAGCACGCGGTGTTTTTTTACGTCAGAAGAAGCTTAGTAGAGGATTTTGTTCAGCTGAACTGCCATCGCTTCGGACAGCGGGTCGATCTGCATGACCCAAGCACCGGCCTGTTCGACCGAAGTGCCCTCATTCAGGCTGTCGATCCGGTATTGATACCCGGACGGCCCGAGACTGGACAATAAGAACGCTTTGAATGCAAAGAATGCCAAAAGGCTTAGCAACATCACTTTTGCCGGCACCGCAGAGCGCACACGCTGCGGCTTCATCACCACCAAGCCATCCTTGCGCATGGATGCGCGATAGCCGCGGCTCATCTTTTGGTGTTTTTTGCTCAGGCGATGAACGCGCTGATCAAACTCAAGTTGTTTTCCCGTCATGGCAGCCTCCACAAACCGCCCCCCTCAAATCCATTAAGAAACGGTAAATAGAGATTACGTCAAAATCTGGGCAAGAATCCACAAAGCTCCTGCAAATGGCCTAAATTGCGCCCTGTTTGGTTAAGATTAGCGTTGTCCATTCACCAATCTCGCTGCGATTACTAAGATTAAATCCGTTTTGTAGATAAACCGCGATCACATCATCGGCCTGTTCGTTGAGGATTCCTGACAAGATGGCATGCCCTCCGTCACGCAGATTCGCTCCAATTTCAGGAGACAGCGCCACCAACGGGCCCTTCAGGATGTTGGCAAAGATCAGATCATAGGGCGCCAAAGCTTTCAGGTCCGGGTGATCAAAACCGGCCGCTTCCACACAGCGAACAGCACCGGACATACCGTTTGCCTTCAGGTTGGCCTCGGCCACATCTACAGCGACCTGATCGATATCACTGGCCAAAATATCACCATTCCAGACACGCGCCGCGGCCATTGCCAAAACGGCGGTGCCACACCCGATATCGGCCACCTTGGTCGCGCTAAAACCCTGATCCAGCAGATGATCCAACGCGTTCAAACACCCAAGTGTGGTGCCATGATGCCCCGTCCCAAAGGCCATTGCCGCCTCGATCAACAAGGGGATGCGATTCTTCGGCAGTTTGTCGGCGTCATGGCTGCCGTAGACAAAAAAACGTCCAGCCTCGACCGGCGCCAGTTCACGGCGCACATGCGCGACCCAGTCTGTTTCGGGCAACTCGGAGACAACAAAGGGCTTTGCACCAAACGCCGCGGTCAACACGGCCAGAGCGGTTTCATCTGGCGCTTCGGTGAAATACCCGCCAACTTCCCACAGGCCCGACCCGTCTTCGACCTCAAAGACACCAATACCAGTGGGTTCGGGATCCAGACGCTCCATCGCTTCGCCCAGATTCTCGGCTGCGGCTTTGCCGGTCAGGGTTGTCAGCGCAGTGAATGTGGGCATGAAAGTCTCCTGTTCAAGTCGCTCCAGCGCCTATGGCGACGGATCGCCAAGGTCAAGCTCTGCACGCTATTCCGCCGGGGCGGGAGCGTATTTGGACAGAATTGTTTCGTTGCCCGGTTCCGGGTGGCGTGGGATTAACAGAGACAGCCCCAGGGATATCATCGCCATAGCGGCCGCCAGCGCAAATACAGCACCAGGTGACACCACCCATAAAAGGCCCAGAAGCGCGGGCAGAAACACAGCCGCGATGTGGTTGATAGTAAAGGCCACGGCTGCGGTCGGCGCGATATCGGCAGGATCAGCAATTTTCTGGAAATAGGTTTTAAGCGCCAACGCCAACGCAAACAGCACGTGATCGATCACATAGAGTATTGCTGCCAGCAAAACGCCCCACCCGAACCAGTAGATCCCACCGTATGCCGCGAAGACGATGGCAAGCCCGGCATACTCGAAGATCAGTGTACGTCGCTCGCCAAACATGGACACTGCCTTACCCAACAAGGGTGCGGCAGCAATGTTGATCACCAGATTGATCAGATAGAGGCTGGTCAGCTCATGCACCTCAAAGCCGAATTTCTCGACCATCATGAAACCCGCGAAGACAACAAAAATTTGGCGCCGTGCTCCGGCCATGAACTGCAACGCATAATACAACCAGTACCGTCGGCGTAGCACCACCTTTTTCGTCTGCGGTGTGGGCGCATCGAATTGCGGATAGGCGATCAGACAGAACAGGGCCAGCACGGCGGTAAAACCGCCCGCGGCCATGAAGACCGTATTGTAAGATAAATCGAACCGGTCCCAGGTCAGCACGATCAGGCCATAGACCACCAAAGTCGACGCGGATCCCATGGCCACAAGCCATCCCAGCACCTGAGGTGCCCGGTCTTTACGGAGCCATTGCAATTGCAGGGACTGGTTCACTGTCTCGTAGTAGTGAAAGCCGACTGAGCTGAAAAACGTAACAAACAAAAGGCCGCCAAGACTTGGAAACCAAGCCGTAATTGCCGTTGCGACGCCCAGCAGCATCAGGGATATCATCGCGAGCACCTGCTCGCGGACAATCAGAATCACAGCTATGACGCCGACGGCCAGAAACCCTGGAATCTCTCGCACCGTGTGCAGCAAACCAATGTCTGCCCCATCGAAATTTGCCACTTCGATGACGAAGTTGTTCAACAACGCGCTCCACGCATTGAACGCGATCGGCATGGTCAGTGCCATCACGAACAAAAGCGTTACGGGGCGTCGCCAATATGGCAGGCTTTGCGCCTTGGAAAGTGGCATTGGTTTCAGCATGAGAGTCCTCTACGCCCAAATCGCCGTATTGGCGAGCGGAAAGCTGAGCGCGCACAACGGCTCTGCACTGGTGCAGAGGTCAGTAGAAATTCTGTGGATCAATATCGACCGTCAGTCGAATATCCCCTTTCAAGCGGAGCGGAGCGATCCACTTTGCAATCGCATCCTGAATGGGCGCGCCTTTCGGCGCTTTGACCAGCAAGCGCACGCGATGGCGCCCGCGGATACGGGCGATCGGGGCTGGGGCCGGGCCAAAGACCTGCGCGCCGATATCACGAAGCGGCGCATCGTTGCGGGCCATCGCATTGCTGATATCAAACACCGGTCCGACCTCTGGCCCTGACAGCACTATTCCGGCCATTCGGCCGTAAGGCGGCACGCCTGCTGCCTGACGACCAGCAGCTTCGGCGGCCCAGAACCCTTCCTCATCCCCCGATAGGATTGCGCGGATCACGGGATGTTCGGGCTGGAAGGTTTGCAACAGCGCCAGTCCCGGCTTGTCCGCTCGTCCGGCACGCCCCGACACTTGCCTCATCAACTGAAATGTCCGCTCTGCTGCGCGCAAATCGGCCCCATGCAGGCTGAGATCAGCGTCAATCACACCAACAAGGGTCAGTTTCGGAAAATTATGCCCCTTGGCCACCAACTGAGTACCGATGATGATATCTGCGTCGCCCTGGGCAATCTCTTCGATCTTGGCCTTCAGTGCCCGTGCCGATCCAAACAGATCGGAACTGAGCATTGCAATCTTGGCGTCTGGGAACGTTGCCTCGGCTTCTTCGGCCAACCGCTCAATCCCCGGTCCGACCGGCGCCATCTTCCCTTCAACACCACAGGACGGGCAGGCCTCAGGCATTGGCTTGGTCTCGCCGCATTGGTGGCACATCAGGCGTTTCAGAAACCGATGCTCGACCATTCGGGCGTCGCAGTGATCGCACGCGATCTGTTCGCCACAAGCTCGGCACAAGGTCACGGGGGCGTAGCCACGGCGGTTGATGAACAGCAGGGACTGCTCAGATTTCTCGATCCGCTGCAGCACCGCCTGTCGCAGAGAAGGTGAGATCCACGTCCCCGGCTGCATCTGTTCGGCGCGCATGTCGATGGGCTTCATCTTTGGCAGAACCGCAGCGCCAAAGCGCGAGGTCAGATCCAGCCGATCGTATTTGTCCGCCTCGGCATTGGCCCAGCTTTCCAAAGAGGGCGTGGCACTGGCAAGGATCACCCTTGCACCGCAGATGGCCCCGCGCAACACCGCCATGTCACGAGCGCTGTAATGAACACCGTCCTCTTGTTTGTACGACGTGTCATGTTCCTCATCGACCACAACAAGCCCGAGGTTGCGAAACGGCAAGAAAAGGGCCGACCGGGCGCCGATCACCATCTGCGCATCGCCCTGCCCGACCATACGCCAGACCCTTCGACGTTCGGTCATCGTTACGCCCGAATGCCATTCCGCCGGTCGCGCGCCAAACCGGGCTTCTACACGGGTCAGAAATTCGGCGGTTAGGGCAATCTCGGGCAACAGAACCAATGCCTGACGTCCCATCCGCAGTGTCTTGGCCACAGCTTCCAGATAGACTTCGGTTTTGCCGGATCCGGTGACGCCCTTCAGCAAGGTGGTGCCGTAGTCTCCGGTGCGCAAACCGGTCTGCAGTGTCGCTACTGCGCGGGCCTGATCTTCCGACAGCTCTTTGCCCGGCAACTCCGGGTCGAGATGCGGATATGGCAAATCCCGCGGGCTGTCCTCTTCCCGTACTGCCCCCAGCTTGACCAGCCCTTTGACAACCGACGACGTCACACCCGCTTGCTCAGCCAGTTCTTTGAGCGTAAATGCCAGCCCGCCATAGTCGCGCAACACCTCCAGCACACGGGTTCGCGCGTCAGTCATCCGATCGGGTTCACCACTTCCCAGCCGGTAAATCTTGCGCATCGACGGCGGATCACCCAACCCCGGGGCACGCGTCGCCAGTCGTAACATCGCGGGCATCGGCGTAAGGGTGTAGTCAGCAACCTTACCAAGAAACAGGCGCATTTCTTCGCGCATCGGCGCGACCTCAAGCACGCGGATTATCGACCGGGCTTTGCTAAGATCAAAGCCACCGCGCCCCGGGCCCCAAACCACGCCAAGAACCTTGCGCGGTCCAAGCGGCACTTCGACGAACGCACCCTGAAAGCACCCGCCCTCGGGTGCTTTGTAATCCAGCGTTCGGTCCAGTGGCTGCGTTGTCAGCACCGAAACCAGCTCTCCTTGGTCGAAAAATCCGTTAGCGCTCACGGCATATCCTTCGCAGGGGGTTCCAGCATGGGTCTCTTTGAGGTAAAGCCATCCGCGACCAAGGCCAACCCATCAAAGGACTGCCCGCATGAAATTCTTCGTAGACACCGCCGAGATAGATGCAATCGCTGAACTGAACGATCTGGGCATGGTGGACGGCGTGACCACCAACCCCTCGCTGATCCTGAAATCGGGTCGTGACATTCTGGACGTGACCAAGGAAATCTGCGATCTGGTCGAAGGCCCCGTCTCGGCCGAGGTTGTCGCAACCGAAGCAGAAGACATGATCGCCGAAGGTCGCAAGCTAGCCAAGATCGCGCCGAATATCGCTGTGAAAGTTCCGTTGACCTGGGCGGGCCTGAAAACCTGCAAGGCACTGACCGACGAAGGTCAGATGGTCAACGTGACGCTCTGTTTCTCTGCCAATCAGGCGCTGCTGGCGGCCAAGGCTGGCGCAACCTTCATCTCTCCTTTCATCGGGCGTTTGGACGATATCAACGTGGATGGCATGGATCTGATTGCTGATATCCGCCAGATCTATGACAATTTCGGGTTCGAAACCGAAATCCTGGCCGCATCAATCCGCACAGTGAACCACGTGACCGACAGCGCGCGCATCGGTGCCGACGTGATCACCGCACCGCCTGCCGTAATCAAAAAACTGGCCGATCATCCGCTGACCGACAAAGGGCTTGAAACCTTCCAGGCAGATTGGGCCAAAACCGGTCAGAAAATCCTTTGATCCAAAGCACTGACGCGCGGCGCAGTCAGGCGACGCGCCCGGCCCAACTGTCACGGTCTGATCTTTGATCAGGACGTGACAGGCGGGAGCTTCCCTAAAAACACAGTGCGCGACGAAATACATCGTCGCGCTCTTTTTTTGCCAAGCAATTCTGTCAACCCGTGTTATAAGCCGCACAACAAAAAAAGACCGGACAGGACATGAGCAGCAAGCCCAAACTCGAGGATAACCTCCGCGCGGCGATTCTGGCTGAGCCAGATGTGGTGTTGGATGACAAGGATCTGATGCAGGCGCTGGTCGCCGCAAACGAGCGCGCTCGCGGAGACAATGTCATCGACCTGCGCGGGATTGCTATGCAACGGCTCGAGACTCGGCTGGACCGTCTGGAAGACACGCACCGTTCGGTCATCGCCGCCGCTTATGAAAACCTGGCGGGCACCAACCAGATACACCGCGCGATCCTGCACCTGCTTGAACCGGTGGAGTTCGAGGATTTCCTGCGTGCCCTCGGCAACGATGTGGCCGAGATTCTGCGGGTGGATCACATTACGGTAGTGCTGGAAACAACAGTCGTACAAAATGATCCGGCCATCGACCGGCTGGGCGGCGTTCTGACTGTGACCGAGCCTGGTTTTGTAGACAAATACCTCAGCTTTGATCGCGGCGGACCAGCCCGAGACGTCATCATGCGCGAAATTCACCAAGCTAATCCAATGATTTACGGCACGCAATCCGGACGGTTGCAGTCCGAGGCCTGCCTGAAACTGAACCTTGGCGAAGGCCGCTTGCCAGGCATGATCGCAATGGGCGCAAAAGACCCGCGTCATTTCACGCCTCAGCTGGGCGCTGATCTTCTGACCTTTTTTGCTGGCGTATTCGAACGCTCGATGCGCCACTGGCTGTCGTGAGCCTGATCTCCCCAGCCTGCCGCGATGCGCTGCAGCATTGGCTTGACGGCTTAGGGGCACTGGCAGGACGATCTGAAAGCACGCAGACCGCATATCGCGGCGATGTCACCGACTTTCTGTCTTTCATGACCCTGCATCATAGCGCTCGTCAGGGATTGGCGGCTTTGGAGCGTATCACGATCTCGGACATGCGCGCCTGGATGGCGGATCAACGTGGTTCCGGCGTCGGTGCTCGGTCTCTGGCGCGCAAGCTTTCGGCAGTCAAAAGCTTCTATCGCTGGTTGGCAGAGCGTGAGGGGTTTGAACCGACCGCCGTTTTGTCGACCCGGGCGCCGAAATTTACCAAGAAGCTGCCGCGTCCTTTGGCCGAAGACGCGGCACGCGCCATGATCGATACAGTTGAATTGCAATCGACATCAGATTGGGTGGCTGCTCGAGACGCCGCGGTTGTGACCCTGCTTTATGGCTGCGGGCTACGCATCTCCGAGGCACTCTCGCTGACAGGCGCGGATGCACCCTTGCCCGCGACACTGCGCATTGTGGGTAAAGGCGACAAAGAGCGGATCGTTCCGGTCATTCCTGCCGCCCGCGACGCCGTAGATCGCTATGTCGAACTGTGCCCGCACCCGCCGTCACCCAAGGCGGCCTTGTTTCGCGGCGTTCGCGGTGGGCCGTTGAACCCTCGCGCCATTCAGGGCGTGATGGAGAAGGCACGGATGCAACTTGGCTTGCCGTCAACTGCGACACCTCATGCCATGCGACACAGCTTTGCCACCCATCTCTTGTCTGCCGGGGGCGATTTGCGGGCCATTCAGGAATTGCTGGGCCATGCATCTTTGTCCACGACTCAGACATACACCGCCGTCGACACCGCGCGCTTGATGGAAGTCTACAACAGCGCCCATCCGAAGGCCCGAAACATCTAACCCAAGAGGGTATCCACGAATGAGTTTTCAGGGCTTTTTTGCTTTGCATCTATGGCGCGCTTCGTACATGACGTCCTGATGACACTGAGATTCAAAGCGCTATCCGTTCATCTTTTCACTGCCACCGGTGCCGTTTTTGCGATGCTGGCCATGCTGGCCGCCGTCGAAGAAAAATGGAGCCTGATGTATCTTTGGCTGGTGGTTTCCTTCATTGTGGATGGCATCGATGGCCCGTTGGCACGACACTATCATGTCAAAAAAAACGCGCCCGAGTTTGACGGTGTTCTTCTCGATCTGATCATCGACTACCTGACATATGTGTTTATTCCGGCCTTCGCCCTGTTCAAATCCGGGCTTATGGATGGTTGGACTGGTTGGTTCGCGATTATCGTGATCACCTTTGCAAGCGCGATGTATTTTGCTGACACCCGCATGAAAACAAGGGACAATTCCTTTTCTGGTTTTCCGGGCTGTTGGAACATGTTCGTCATCGTGATTTTTGCGCTAGAGCCGAATTTCTGGATCATCCTTGTGCTGGTGACCTTGCTGTCAATTTCAATGTTTTTGCCGCTCAAATTCGTCCACCCCGTGCGCACAGAACGCTGGCGCAACCTAACTTTACCCATGGCATTTGCCTGGACCTTCTTTGCGGGATGGGCTGCATGGGTCGATTTTCACCCTGAAAGCTGGGCGCATTGGGGACTGGTTGTCACCAGCCTGTATCTGGTTTTTGCGGGCATCGCGCAGATGATAGTTCCACCACGCAACGCCCAAATGCCTGGTGACCTATAGGGGCTACAGGATTTCCTCCACCTCGAATTCGACTCCGTTATGGGTGAAAACATCCCCTTGCTTCAGCCCGACCATCGCCAGATAGATCGGGCTTTGCGTTGAAATCCCCATATAGGTTCCACCATCCACATCGAACCGAGTGGTCGAGACGCACACAACAAACCGCCGGTTGTTGAACTTGATGACTGCACCCGGCTGCACCGTATCCGTCAGGCTAAAGTCGGTGTTTTCGATCACGTCAATCTTGGCGTGATGCGCGTGAACCGGGGCGTCAAAGGCCGCTGCCAGATCAGCATTTTCACGCGACGCCACTATGTCGTCTTTGTCGTGAACTTCTCGGTCGTCCAGCTGAGCATCCTTCAGATAGGCATCGTAATGTGCCTGCGCCGTTGCCAACTCCTGTGCTTCCAGTGACATCAGCCGGTCGATAACGGCCTTCTTGCGGGCTGCGCGGTCTGTTTCGGTCGTCATGCACTCTGGTCCTTCAAATTCAGCTTCTGATATAAGTTGTGTCCGAGGTTGGGCGATTGCAACTGATTTTCACAGATCAGATCAACAGACCGGCGGCACGTTCGTGGCGCAACAGGGCCACTTTGGTCTCAATACCGCCATCGCCAGAAAAGCCACCAAGACTATTGGCCGCAAGCACACGATGGCATGGAATAATAACCGGAATGGGGTTTGCACCGCAGGCTTGACCAACCGGCTGCGCGGGTTGGCCAAGCTCATTGGCGATGTCACCATAGGTGCGCGTCTCACCCAGCGGAATAGCAAACACGAGATCGCAAACCTGCCGCTGAAACTGAGAACCGGCAACGTGGTAAGGCAGATCAAATTGATCCAGCTGCCCTGCATCGTAAGCCTTCAACTGCCTCGCCGCTTCCTGCAACAAGGGCGTGGGTTCACCATCCGTCCGCCCATTCCAGACAAGGCGTGTGATGGCGCCGTCAGTGTCTTCCACGCCAAGCCGCCCAAACTGGGTTTCTACTTCGATCATCGCCATGCGTTCAGGTTTTCAGATCGGCAGGCCTGACGCAAGCGGGGAAACTTCCGCCGCTGCAAGTAAGCCTTTTCTCAGGTTCTTTGGGAATTCGCCCTACTCGTGTTAATCTGTTCATATTGATTAAAGAAATTAGGAGGGGGAAGTGGGTCGACATCTGGTCCTGACGGTTCATGGAATCGGTGAACAAAAACCTGGTGAAACCGTGGATCAGGTCGTGGGCGCGGCCACAACCTGGCTTGACGGCAAAGCCAGACCACCAATCACGGTCGAGCGCGAAATGATTGAGCTGGCCGAGAGCACGTTCGACGGATCCGACCGCAACGCCAAACTATTCAAAGTTCACCTTCGAAAGGTGGCGAAACCCAACGTCACAGAAGATGAAGCTCTGTTTGCAGAAGTCTTCTGGGCAGATCGCTCCCCAGCGCCAAAGGGCGCTATCAAAACCGTACTCGATCTTATCTGGGTGGTGCTGGCCCTTGGGTATCTGGCCATGGATAATGTTGAACAAACCCATAGGCGGTCGGACATTGATCCGTCCAATGCTAAGGGGCGTGAAACGCATGCGGCCAGAGTGGTCCATCTGTTCACGTGGATTTTCTTCGGTGCCGTCGCGACATTGAACGCCTACCTGCTGATCGGTGCGGGTGTGGTTCTGGTCGACCTGATCCCCGAGACATATGTGGACAGATCGAACGCTTTGTTCTTGCTGTTACTGCTGCTCTACGGCGGAGGAACCGGGATCGGTTTGCGCAGATCGAACTCTGCGCCAACTTACCTCAGGCGGGTGTTCTGGCGGGGTATGGCTGTGGTCGGAGCACTGCTGGTTGTCGCCCTTTTGAGCGGCCCTCTTGGGGCCAGATTTTGGAGTCTCGAAACAGGATCGGCGCTGGAACAATTTGTGAGCCTTCAGGTGTTTGCCCTGGCAGGATGCTGGGCCACACTGATTGTCTTGACGGCCGTTATGTATCTAACGTCGATGGAAAAGACTGAGATAACCGACCAACTTACTTCTGAACACCGTCGGATATACCCAAGCACCTGTGCGGCTATGCTGGTCTTTTGGATGTTCTTCATATCCGGGCTTTGGCTGACCTTTGACGAAGTGGTTAAAACCGTTCCCGTCCTGTCGGAAAGTCAGCTGAATTCACTGTTCGATACTCACCTTCGTGACGCCATCGAAACCCTCAGCGTTGCGTTTGCCGCCATCGTTGTCCTCGCGCTGGTCGGCGGGTTAGTTTATGCTGGTCGCCACCTTGGCAAACACAACCTGCACCACAAGCCCGAGGTGCTGAGCCGTGCCATCGTGAACAGGTCTGCCCAATGGGTGTTTCTTTTGGCCACCGCCACTTTGTCGATTGTGACGTACAGAGGGCTTAGTATTTTCATCCGAGAAGATGACCCTCTTTGCACGACAGCGTCTGACACAACAGAACTCGTCGAATGCAATATCCTTGGCAATACTCTGAACGATCTGATGGGTCTTCAAGGCATGATTGGCATTGCAGTGCTTGGGTCAACCGCTCTGCTGTACCGGTATTCGGGTTTTGTTGCCGCCGGTTTGGGGGTCGCCCGAGATATCGTGACCTACGCCATCCGCGACAAGTGCCTGTTGAGTGGCGATCTGAAAGCAAGGTACAACAACTACCCAGATCGCACTGCCATCGATGATCGGTTTTACCGTGCGTTGTTCTATGCGTTAGATGTCTTTCCAGCGGATCATATTACGGTGGTTTCGCATTCCCAGGGAACGGTGATCGCCACCCAGATGCTAGCGGACAAACGAGTCCAGCGACGCATTGATGGTCGACCGGTTACACTGATTACGATGGGCTCTCCGGTCACCCATATCTATCAGCGGTATTTTCCCGAAATGTTCACAGTTGATCCGGGACAACTGAACGCTGCCTGGTTCAACATCTTCCGACAGGATGATTTCGTCGGAACCCGGATTGAGGGCGGCTTGATTGATGACGCGAGGAACTTTCCGGTTCAACCCGGCGGTCACACTGGGTATTTCACCGACTATCAGGTCTGGAAAATTCTGTCGGGGGACGATAT
This sequence comes from uncultured Ruegeria sp., assembly GCF_947489545.1. Classification (NCBI taxonomy): domain Bacteria; kingdom Pseudomonadati; phylum Pseudomonadota; class Alphaproteobacteria; order Rhodobacterales; family Roseobacteraceae; genus Ruegeria; species uncultured Ruegeria sp. Next base: position 24,521 of record NZ_CANLDZ010000013.1, read on the forward strand.
CGGATTTGACCTGTTCCACCCCAAATCTCACGACTAGTTTTGCTTAGAGGGAACACGGCCTGAACTCCACTTGATTTTCAGCTCGTTGGGCAGCCTTGGCACTCTGCCAGGGCTGCCTCGTTTCCTTTGATCTTGTTGTTTCAACGCGCGGCAGACCTTGATCGCTGAGGCATGGCACCCGTGATCTCACGCAGCGCGTCAGGCAGCTTTGGATGCTTGAAGACAAAGCCATTCCGCTGCAACAAAGCTGGCAAGACACGTTGACCGCTTAGCATGGTTTCCCGCCCCATCTCTCCCAATAGGATCGTCAGCACACGGACCGGAAACCGAAAGATGGCCGGGCGGTGCAAGGCCGTGGCAAGCGCCTGCGTGAACGCCTTGTTTCGAACAGGAAAGGGTGCGGTCGCGTTGACCGGGCCTGAAAGGTCTTTTTGCGACAGCGAGAAGGCAATAATACGCACCAAATCGTCAAGTTCAATCCACGACATCCATTGCTGTCCATTGCCCAGAGCCCCTCCTCCGCCGAATTCAAAGGGGGTCAGCAACCTCGACAACATCCCCCCTTCGACCCCCAGAACAAGCCCGATGCGCAAAACAACAACACGCACGCCCAGTGCCTTGATTTTATTGGCGGACCCTTCCCATGCGTCGCACACATCATGCACAAATGCAGGTGCAGGGCTTGATGTTTCGGACAGTTCCTCATCGCCGCGCAACCCGTACCAACCGACGGCGGAACCGTTGATCAAGCACTCTGGTTTGTGCTCCAACCGCTGGATCAACGCCTCTAGCGCTTTGGTAGTCTCGACCCGGGACTCAACTATTCTCGTTCTTTTTTTCTGCGTCCAAATCCAGTTTGCAACGGGTTCGCCCGCCAGATTGACGATGGCATCAAAGCAATCCTTACTGTGAACCTGATCAAGGCTGGTGATGACACGAACGGGATCGGGCAGATCATCGGCATTGCGTGGGTCCCGAGTGACCACCGTTACAAAATGCCCGCGCGCGACCAGCGCGCTCACCAACCGTTGCCCAATGAAACCCGTACCACCCGTTATCAGGATGCTTTGGCGCGGCGCAAGATCGGCGACCAGTTCAGCGGGTTCAACGCGCTTCAATCGGTCACTTCGGGCCGATGCCAATAAGTCACGCGCGCTGAACAGCCCGACCCCGAGGGCCGAGGCGGTGGCCATGACACTCCACCAGCCGTAGGTCACTGGAATCAATGCCGTGGGCAGCAACGACCAGGCCCACAGGTACGGGGCAGCCAAGGCCAGAATCGCACCATAATTCAGCGCGAGAAGCGTGTGGTTAATGCGTTCGCTGCCGGGCAGTTTTCGGGTCATATCTTCTTCGACAAAATCCCAAAGTGTTATGATCACTTCAGCGATCAGGATCACCGTAAGACCGAATGTGAAAGCGCCGTGTGGCTCGAACCAGGCAATGCAAAAGAAAATCACGGCGTAAAAGAAATTGCGCACACCATGCAGGCGCAGCTCGGTCTTTTGTGACGCGCGCCACGCCAACCGCTCAGTGCCTTCATGGTGAACAAGCGTATCAAACGCCCCCATAAGCACCTGAACCAAGATCAGCGTCCAAAGGATAGGGTTGTCCATGAGAAACTCCTATGTGTCGTGAAACAGTGCATCCTGCTGGATCAATTCGCCAAACAGGTTGCTGCTAAGGGTCAATGAGAAGAGAAACCGCGCATTACCAAGATCCTGATGCGCAATGGTCAAGGACCCGGGTTGGAGCCAGGATGGAAGCCTGACCTTCACGCGTCCAAGTTTCAGAAAATAGTGATCGCTTTCAAAGTAGATGCCCCTGTGATCTGTGCGGACACGCAACGCGATGCCGATCCCACGGCCGATGTATTCTTCAACACCTGTCGGCCCGGAAAATCTCTTTGAGCTGTGTATCACCTGCGGAAAACCCGCCGCGCGCCCATATTGGCGTATCCAGAACTGGCCGCTGCCGGCGCAATCCTCTGTCACGGCGACAACGGCAGGCTGATCGACGCAAGACGTGTCATACGCCAATGGCCCTCCAACCAACCGGGCCAGATGGGCGAGAACACGACCGATCAAAGACATGCGCATGGCGGTTACCTTTCCCTGATAGACCACGCTTGCCCCGCCGGTCAGGCGATGCCCAAAGCGCTTACGCACCGGTTTTGGCAAGGCGTTCCAGGCGTGAGCGCCGACGAGGCCACGGAAGCGGCTGTCTTTGATGATCTCTAAATCGGTGGGCATCTGAGATTGCTTCATTTGCCATCTCCTGCTGATTTGTCAGTAATTTCTGTATTAAGAGAAATTGTTGCTCAAAAAAATTCTACTCGTTCTTTTTGCTGCCAACCTGAAGAAGTGAGAGTATTTTGTCGCCCATTTTCATCAGCATCGAGAGCTTCGTCTTAGGGACCCGCAGCATTTGTGCCGACCAATGGTCCGCCGTATTCAGAAAGTCCTGCATGCTTCGCATCCGATCCAAGACAACCGGGTGCAGATTTGGCTCATCTGCTGCTTGGTTGATGCAGACATCTATCGCCCGCATCGCCGGGTCGATTTCACGCTCTTTGCGCCCTTTGGCGATCAGCAAGGCCATTTCCCACACATCAGTTTCGGCCTCAAAGTGCTCTCTGCGATCACCTGCAACCGGCACACGATGGATCAGGCGCCAGCCGACAAGCTCTTTCAGCGAGTTCGAGACGTTCGAGCGTGCGATCCCCAATTCATCAGAGATCTGCTCGGCATTAAGTGGCGTTTCGCCAAGATACAAAAGCGCATGTACCTGCGCCACGGAACGGTTCACGCCCCACTGGCTGCCCATATCGCCCCAATAAAGGATAAACTTGGATTTGGCCGAGCCGCTGGATATTTCATTCGTTTCTGTCATAACAGAAAGATTAGATATCAACAAACCAAAGTCAAGATCGCCTGACCCGACTGCGCGCAAATGTCCGAATAAGAGGGAGCATACAAAAAAGCTTGCCGGTGTTTCCCGGCAAGCTTCTGTTTTAGTTGGCTAGATAAAAGCGGAAATGAAAAGCTCAGCTCAATGCTTCGTCGCAACGCCCGCAGACACCGTCATGAGTGTGACGCCCCACATCAGGCAGAATTTTCCAGCAGCGCTGGCACTTTGCGCCTTCGGCTTTTTCGAACACAACGCCCACGCCTTCGATTTCTGGCACCCGGAACGCTTCGGCAGGGGCCGGATCACCTGTCACGGTCAAGCCAGACGTGATGCACATGTCATCCACGTCAAAGGTGGCCAGCAAGGCGCGCGTTTCCTCGTCATCGACATGCACAATCGGTGCTGCCTCAAGGCTGGACCCAATCACCTTGTCCTGGCGCTGAACTTCCAACGCAGCGGTCACGGCGCGGCGAACACGACGAATCTTGGCCATGCCCGCCTCAAGCTCGGCATTGCGCCAATCCGCAGGTGTTTCAGGGAAGTCCACCAAATGAACTGAACTGTCGTCGCCCGGGAACCGCTCTAACCAGACCTCTTCCATGGTGAATACCAGAACCGGAGCCAGCCACGTAATCAGGCGGTGGAACAGGATGTCCAGAACGGTGCGCGCCGCGCGTCGGCGCAGGTTGTCACCGTCGCAGTACAACGCATCCTTCCGGACGTCGAAGTAGAAGGACGACAAATCGACAGTCGCAAACGTGAAGACCGCGCTGAAGACGCCCTGGAAATCGAAGGACGCATAGCCTTTGCGCACCTGCTCATCCAGATCAGCCAAACGGCTAAGCACCCAGCGCTCCAGACGCGGCATATCCTTGGGTTCGACGCGATCGGCTTCGGTGAAGTCAGCCAACGAGCCCAGCATAAACCGCATGGTGTTGCGCAACCGGCGATAGCTGTCGGCGGTGCCTTTCAGAATCTCCGGCCCGATCCGCTGGTCGGCGGTGTAATCGGTCTGGGCCACCCACAGGCGCAGGATGTCAGCTCCGTATTGCTTGATGACCTCTTCCGGCACGATGGTGTTGCCCAGAGATTTGGACATCTTGTTGCCCTTGGCGTCCAGCGTGAAGCCGTGGGTCACCACATTGCGATACGGCGCACGACCTTTGGTGCCGCAGGCCTGCAGCATGGACGAATGGAACCAACCACGGTGCTGGTCAGTGCCCTCCATATAGACGTCGGCGATGCCGTCTTCGGTCCCGTCCTCACGGTCGCGCAAAACGAAGGCGTGGGTCGAACCGGAGTCGAACCACACGTCCAGAACGTCAAAAACTTGGTTCCAATCGTCTGGATTATAATCATTGCCTAGGAACCGTTCCTTGGCGCCCTCAACGTACCAGCAATCGGCGCCATCCTGTTCAAACGCCTCTTTGACGCGCGCATTCACTGCTGGGTCACGCAGCAAGAAGTCGGGATCAGTCGGCAGAGCGCCTTTCTTGGTGAAACAGGTCAGCGGCACACCCCAGGCGCGCTGGCGCGACAGAACCCAATCCGGGCGGGCTTCGATCATGGAGTACAGACGATTACGGCCCGTCTTAGGAGTCCATTTCACCAACTCGTCGATCGAGCGCAGCGCGCGTTCGCGAATGGTGTCGCCCATCTCGCCCATGCCGTCATCCAGTTTGCGGTCAACGGATGCAAACCACTGCGGCGTGTTGCGATAGATGATCGGAGCTTTCGAGCGCCACGAATGCGGATAGCTGTGCTTGATCTTACCACGCGCCAGCAGCCCGCCCACCTCGACAAGCTTATCGATGACGGCTTTGTTCGCGTCACCCTCTCCCCCCTTACGGGACAGGATGTATTTGCCGCCAAAGAATGGCAGATCGGCACGGAATGAGCCGTCATCCATCACATTATAGGTGATGACCTGTTCCAGCATGCCCAGATCGCGGTATAACTCGAATTCTTCCATACCATGCGAAGGCGCGCAGTGAACGAAGCCGGTGCCCTCGGTGTCGGTCACAAACTCAGCCGCGCGGAAATCGCGGATGTCGTCCCATTCGCCGTTGCCTCCTTCGGCACCGGCCAGCGGGTGACTCAAGCTGACGCTCGCCAACTCATCTGCGGTAACGCCACGGACACGGGTCCACTGATCGTCGTTCAGGCGCGCGCGACCCAGCACGTCAGCAGCCAGATTGTCAGCAAGCAGAAATCTGTCGCCTGCACTTGCCCAGCACTCGTCCGACGCGTCGGTGACTTCGTACAAGCCGTACGAAATATCCTTCCCATAAACCACCGCCTTGTTGGATGGCATGGTCCAGGGCGTCGTGGTCCAGATCACAACGCAAGACCCGTCAAGATCGCTCAGCGGCTGCACCTGCCCCACCTCTCCAGTGACCGGCGGCGTGGTTTCGTTCAGCAGCACCTTGAATTTCACCCAGATGGTGAAGCTTTCCTTGTCGTGGTATTCAACTTCGGCCTCTGCCAGAGCCGTCTTCTCAATCGGCGACCACATAACGGGTTTCGAGCCCTGATAAAGCGTACCGTTCATCAGGAACTTCATGAACTCATCGGCGATCACGGCCTCGGCGTGATAGTCCATCGTGATATAGGGATCGGGCCAGTTGCCGGTGATGCCCAGACGCTTGAACTCCTCGCGCTGGATGTCGATCCAGCCTTCGGCGAACTTGCGGCATTCCTGACGGAAGTCGACGATGCTTACCTCATCCTTGTTCTTACCCTTCTTGCGATATTGCTCCTCGATCTTCCATTCGATCGGAAGACCATGGCAATCCCAGCCCGGCACATAGCGCGCGTCATGACCCATCATCTGATGGCTGCGTACAATCATGTCTTTGATGGTCTTGTTCAGCGCGTGACCGATATGCAGGTGACCGTTGGCATAGGGCGGGCCGTCATGCAGAGTGAAAGGCTTACGGCCCTGTTTCTCACGCAGTCGGTCATAAACACCGATAGTCTCCCACCGTTCCAGCCAGTTCGGCTCGCGCTTGGGCAGGCCAGCGCGCATCGGAAAGTCGGTTTTGGGCAGGTTCAGCGTGTCTTTGTAGTCAGGTGTTTGGGTCGTGTCGGCGCACATTGGGGGCGTCCTCAGGATGATCTGGTGGATGATCTTGTCATATGTGGATCGAAGCGGTCAGTGCGAATTCTCAAGCACCTTTGCCCGGCGTCTCGCGTGATCAGAGCGCCGGGGATATAATTCGAATAATGATGGCCAGACGGTCATACATGGCCGCGCTTATAAGACGCCCGTGCCTAATGGTCCAGAGCTTCCGGTTCCTGCGGCGAATGGCGCAGCTTGGCCCAACGGTTGAGCCATGCAAGGCCCGCCAAGGCAAGGCCCAGCGCCAGTAGTGAGAACACTCGGATCAAACCACCCAGCCCCGCGATGTCAATCAGGAACACTTTGGCCACGGCCAGCCCGATCACCGCCAACCCGGCCTTGCGCATCAGATCGGACTGGCGTGCAAGCGACTGGTAGAACAGCACTGCCCCGATGATCAAAAGCGTCATTGTGTAAGTATAAAGCTCGGGCTGGGTGACGCCGTTGCCTTCATACATCCCCGCCGTTCCCTGCCAGAAATGACGAATTGTCAGCCCTAACCAAACCGCCATCAACGCACCAGCGGCGGCGTATGAAACCTGCTTCAACCGCAGAGGGATCGCAGGAATGCGCCAGGCAGACAATCCGATGGCCAGGGCTGGTAATAGGTAGGCGACGGCAAGCGTGTTCAAAACAGGCGGACCCAAAACAGGGTCGGCATAACGATCAAGCAGTGGGTTCAGTTCGGTCAGCGCGAGCCCCAGGCGCAGCACTCCATGAGCCGCGAAGAACACGGCCAGAAGATATCGAACGGGCTGCAGCTTACCGCCCAGTTTGAACCTTTGCACCTGAGCATAGGCCAACAACAGCCAGATTACGGACAGCAATCCTGCGCCCCAATGGCTGTTCTCGGCACCAACTTCACCGATCCCCTCCAGCCAGCGCAGCAGCAACAGCGTCAGTAAAATGCCCCCGGTTGCCCAGGCCGCGCTCTCAAGCATCAGTGTGGCGACGGGACGGTCCAATGGCTTCAGTAGCAGCCAGGCTACAAAGAAACCAAAAGTCGCCGATCCGTAGACCAAGGTCATCTCGCCAACCGGTGCATAGGAAGCCCAATCGAGACCCGGATCCAGTATCAGCCGCACTGTGACGGTGAACACCCCGGCCCAGATAAACCAGCTCATCGGCGGCAGGGTGAATTTGCGATCCAAAGCAGCTGCAACCACGATGGTTATCACCAACGCTATTGTCAGCGCAGCAGAACTGAGCACGATCACACAGGCAAATGCCAGGCAGGACAAAGCGGACAACGTGGCCAATGCCGGGCGCATCCGGTTTTCTCCGTCTACGCGGGCAAAGCGTTCAGCTAGCACGACCATCAGGGCGCCCAAGATAATTGCGTGCAATGCCCAAGGATAAGCCCCGATCACATCTGCCGGACGCCATCCAACTTCCAGTGCGATCGCCATTACGGGGGCAAACAAGGCTGCCGCACCGGCCCAAGCGGCCTTGGCACGGTCAGCGCCGAAAGATCGCCACGCTGCCAGAACCGAGATCAAAGCCCCCAACGCGACGAGCAGGGTAATGACCATTGGGTAGTCGGCCTCGGCTGTCTCGACATAGGTTTCGGCAAAGACGCGTACGACCGACCCGTTATCCAGACCGTGCCGCAAGACAAACCAGATCAGACCCAGCGCAGGTAAAACCGTCAGGTCCTGAAGGGCACGTGCGTCCCGGGCCCACAGCATCAAGGCCAGCGTCAGACCAGCCAGCAGGCAAACCCCCAGCCAAAACTCTCCGGCTGAATCCGCCCAGTGGACTGACAGAATGACAGAGCTCGCCGTCACTGCAGCGAATGCTAGGCGGGTTGGAAATTCTGGCCACAGTGCGCCGTTTTGGCGCCGGAGCATTTCAACAATCATTGGGCCTGCGTGATCCGGCCAAACCCGGCGAACGGGAATCGCAATGGCAATCAAGGCCAGCGCCACCACAGAGGTCAGATATCCCGGTTCCGTCAGGGGCGAGGATAATACCACCAACAGACATGCGGAATATGCGCCAAATAGACTCAGAACCGAAACCCAAGCCCAGCGTCTAACTGTATCGACACCCAACCCAAGAACAGCGATGACAAAGAAATAGCCGTATAACCATGTCGGATCCTCTGATGCGCCTCCAACCAGAAAAGGGGCTGCAAAGGCACCGATCAGACCAACGGCGGCCAGAAGCGGGCCATGAAACCAGCCAAAGACAAGGCCAATCAAAGCAACCAAAACAAGCGCGATTAACGCAGTTTCAGGACCGATAAGATCATAAAGTTGCCGCGCGGCCAGAATGCCGCCGAACAAGGTTACAAGACCAGCGCCAGAAAAGACCGAGGGCAAATAGGCCGTCGCCGAGTCTTCTCCGTCCCCGAACCTGCGGCGCAAGAACTCTCCGGCACCGATCAGGGCAACACCAAACGCCAGGGCCGCGGCAACACGAGCGGCCGGTGGCAACAACCCGTTTTCCACCCCGTATTGCACCAGAAAGATGCCCGCCAATGCCAGTGACAGCGCGGACACGGCGTAAAACCAATTCTCGCGCAGCCACGCGCCCAGCGCTGCGATCCGTTCCCGCCGGAATACAACAGCCGGGGACGGCTCCCTCGGCTCTGACACAGCCATGTCCGCAGGGGTTTCGGTGGATTCTGCCTTGGGCGGGGACCATGGCCCGGCCTTGCGATCTTCGGATTCTACCGGCGTTTGGGCAGGTTGCGCTTTCAGGGTCGGCTTTAGGTCTTCGCCAACGACCTCCGTTGGCAGATTGGCAATCTGCGCCTCTAACGTCTCAACCCGGCGCCGCAAACGGGATTGTCCGACCAGCAGCACAATGATTGTCACCGGAATGGCCAGTACAATGAGACCGACAAGAACAAGCAGTGATTCCAAGTGACCCTCCGTTCGGCAATTGGCCACACGCTAGCGCGGTCAAAGGACGGACGACAGTCAGGAAACCCGTAGTCGTTCATACTGTTGCATGATCACGCTAGAAAATGGCAATCGCCGGCCGCGCCAACATCAGCCACAAGATTATAAGCACCGCCAAAAAGGCCGGAACGTCGCAGGCAAACCAGAATCGGAACAACCGGTCATACTGTTCGGGCATCGCCGTACCTTGATCGACCGCGATCTGCGCATATTTTCGCAGCCGAATTTGCACCCAAACCACGGGCAACCAGAAGAGACCGGTCAAAACGTACAGCACCAGTGACAGCGCGATCCAGCCTTCGGTCAGCGACCAACCCAGACTCCACGCCAGAAGAGTGCCGGTAATGGGCTGCAGAATGACGGCCGTCGTCGTAAACAGCAGGTCCGACAATACAACAATGCCAGCGGTGTGGGCAATGATGCGAGGATCAGACGTGCGGTGCGCCATCAGCATGAAAAATGCGATGGCTGCACCGGTGCCCAACAACACGCACGCGCCGATGACATGCAGCCACCGCAGGATCAGATCTGGGTCCATCAGCGGCTCTCCAACATCGGCATTGCGACAAGGGGCAGCATCATCGCAGGCAGGATTTTCACAAGCGGCCCCAGCGGATCAAGCCATAAGCCAGGCACCGTACCCGAGGCTGCCAGCAAGTAGATCGATGCCACTGTGAATTGGGCCAGACAGGCCCGCCTGGCCCAAGGTCGCCACAAGATGGCCAGTCCAAGGGCAAGATCGACCAGTGACCAGAACACGACGCTGAATGACGCCAAAGTCTGGGACCAGCCTGCGCTTGTCAAAACCTCGGCCGCCTGACCCAGCCCCAACAGGCCAAAGACCCCGGACAATATCCAGAAAACGCTAAGGACACCGACAACCAGGGGCATCAGTAACGTGATCCGTGCGGTCAAACGGTGTTCACGGGCGCTGGGAAATGATGCGTAGATATCGCCCAACGAGGCGACCGGGTGATCGGTTACTGCCTTGTAGGCCACCGGGTCTCCGATCACACCCTTTGTCATGATGGTCATTGCAGTGCTCCGCAACGGAGAGCGCCAGCCCAATCTGCCCAGAGCATCCGCAATCGCCGCAACGGCTCGGGTTAGTCCCCGAGGAATCGTCACACTGATCCCCGCGCGCCGGAACCCCAGCCAAGCGCGTGTGGCTGCCACAACGTCGAACAAAGTGTGTGGCTCATCCTCGACCAGATCATAGGTGCCCTGAGGCAATTGCCCAGCCACCGCACGCAGCACTGCATCGCACAGGTCTGGCATTCCGATGCATTGCACCGAAGTATCCGGATAGGCCAATGGCTGCACGAATGGGACGGCCGCCAACATCCGCAGCAAAGTGGTTCCACCATAGTCCGATTGTCCAATCACAAGCCCCGGCTTCAGCACCCAAAGCGCAACGCCAGCCGACTGCAGAGCCGCATCGCCTGCAGCTTTTGAGCGCATGAAATGCGTATCCGCGTTTTCCTCGGCACCGATGGCCGAGATCTGGACAATCGCGATGCCATCACGTGCGCAGGCCTGCCCCAAAGCGGCAATTGCCCTGTGATGAGCAGCCGTCAGATCATCGTCACCGCCATCCTGCAACGCACCGGCGCAGTTGATCACAACATCCACGCCTGAAAGGATGCTCCTCCAAGCGTCGGGCTGCACCAAGTTGCGCAGGTCCCCTTGTTTCAATGCGATGCCTGGCAAAACCTTGGCGCCCGTGGGCAGGCTGCGCACCAACCCACAAACCACAGCGCCTTGCGCCTGGAATGCATGCACAACAGCGGCACCAATGAACCCGTAAGCGCCCAAAACCAGAACGTTTCTTCCGTTTAGCTCCTGTAGCGACATCGCCAACCAAACCTGTTTTTTGTCACAGTATCCGATTGGCTCTCACGCGCCAGCCGAGACTGTCACCTGCGACAAATTACGGGTGGAATAGAGATCCGACCAGATACGCGATCGACGCGGCCAGACCACCGATCAGCAACGTCTCGATCCCAGATCGCCACCACGGTGCGAGCGACCATCGGCTTTTCAGGGCACCGATAGCAAAGAAAACTACCAGCGTCATACATGCGGAAGTGGCGAAGGCCCGCTCGACGGGCAACAAAAACGGCATAAGGGGAATCAGGCCCGCCAATAAGAACGAACCAAAGGTGGCCAGCGCGGCTTTGATCGGGTGCGGGTCAACGCTGCCCAACCCATACTCCCCTTCGATCATAAGGTTGATCCAGTTCTCGCGGTTGGCCGTAATCGCCGCGGTGGCATCATCCAGAACATCGTCCGACAATCCCTTTTGCGCGAGGATTTCACGCACTTCGTTTCGCTCACCGTCAGGATAGAGCGTGATGTGTCGTTCCTCGATCGCTCGGATACGGTGGATATTGTCCAGTTCGGCCTTGGTGCCCGAATAGTTCCCTGCAGCCATGGAAAACCCATCGGCCAGTACATTTGCCAAACCCAGCGCGACGATGACGAATGGAGACAGGCCCGCCCCGGCGACACCGGCCACGATTGCGAATGTGGTCACAGATCCGTCTATTCCTCCATAGACCACATCCCGTAACACGCCGCGCCCCTCAGGGTCATTGATCCGGGCTTTGATTTCCTGCTGGCTGTGACCGTGTTCCGTCATGGCTCGCTCCTCTGTCACACCAAGTGTGCGACGAAGCGGCTGCGGTGGCTTTGCGTTGAATCAACCTTTTGAGAACAAGCCCTGCAAGGCGCGTTTGACCATCCCGCGTGTCGATGGTTTGTGCCGTTTCGAGAAGGGCAGAGGTCGGCAAACCTCCATGGCAGCGACGCCAACACGGGCGCTGAGGGCCCCGTTTACCAAGCCTTCTCCGAACCGACGTGACAGTTTGCTCAGGACAGACCCGCCGAGCACAGGTTCCAGCAGGTCGTCCCCGACGGCCACAGCTCCGGTGGCCACCAGATGTACAAAGACCGCCCGCGTCAGTCGCCAGCTGCCCAGAAATCCAGCCCGTCCACCGTAGATTTCGGCAACCCGCCGGATCATCCGCAAGGACGCCGCCAAGGCGGTGACGACGTCTGCCAGTGCCAAAGGAACAAGGGCTGTCACGGTTGCGACCTGACGTGCCGCAGCCTCAACCTCGCGGCTGGCGGCGGCGTCCAAGGGTACAAGTAACTCATCTTCAGCAAGGCTTAGCAGGCCAGACGCATCGAACTGTTCAGGCATTCGTTCGACCAGACGGTCGCGGCCCCAGCGCGTTTCCTCGCGGCCCTTGTAGAACGCAATCAAGCGGGTCGTGACCGCGCGCGCTTGCGCCAAGTCGGCCTCGGCAAGGGCTGCATCAGCGGCGCGACGCATTCCGTCCACCCGGGACAGGCGCCCAATCGCAGCCAATTCGCGGATCGCAATGATCAACGCGACCAACACCAGCGCTGAAATCAACCCCGTTACGAGCGACCCCAGAACAGGTGCACGTTCGACCAATGACGTCGCGAAATCCCAAGCGGCAACAGACACGGCGGCGCCGATGACAGCCAGAGCCAATCCCCAGAACCACTTTGCAAGGGCCGAAGGTTTGCGGGCAGCCAAACGCGCAGCGCTCTGCATCGCTTGCCCCTGCGGCTGCGCAATATCGGGAACCGGCAGCGCCTGCGAGACGTCCGTTGCCGGCTCATCGGCTTCCAGATCGATCAGAACCGGGCCCTTAGCCATCATTCAACCCCTTGCTGTTCCATGCGTATTTGATGTCGGGCAGATTTTCGTCATTGTCGGCCCCGTCGCCGCGCGCGACCTCGTCAAATCCGTGTCTTAGGTAAAACCTGCATGCGGCTTCATTGGCTTGAAACGCAAACAGGCTAAGCTGCGCGTGCTGGGATTTGGCGTGGTCCAGAAATTGCCGCCCGATCCCCTGCCCGCGAGCGGTCTCAGCCAGATAGAGCGAATGGATTTCCGCGCCGTTGAGTGCCAAGAACCCAACCACGCCGGCATCCGTTTCTGCCACGGTGACCCAATTCAGGTCGATCATTTTGCCGCAGAAAGCGATGGTCTCGGCGCAGCTATGCAGCTCGGGCATCCAGTCGTTTTCTTTGGCGAACCCGTGCAGAATCGTGCCAGTGGCCCCAGCATCCGTGCTGCGCGCGGGTCGGAGTATCACGGTCACAATCGATCTCCGATCAAGAACTGAGCCGCGCGGTCCAGCCGGATATGCGGCGGACCATCACCGGGGCGCAGGGTCAAATTGGCTGGCGCAAAGGCCATAAATCCATAGTCGTCATCCAACCAGGTGGATGCTCCGTTTCGGGCCGGGCTAAGAAGATGCGACGGATCGTCCGGCAACTCACCGGGATAAAACGCGGCGGGTTTGCCGCTGTCGAGGAGCGCGCCCCGAACGCAAGGCAGTTCAGATCCATTGTGGCTACGCATCTCTTCGGTGGTGGCGCGCAATGATGCCAGTGACAACGCCGCCGTTTCGGCGCCCGCAAAACTCGCGCGGTCGCGTGCATCTCGGGTCAGCGCCTCCATAATCGCGGTCAACCGGGGGTGTTGCAGGTGATGTAGATGATCAGCTTTGGTGGCGGCGAACAGGATACGCTCGACCCGTTTACCCAGCAATAGCTGGCTGAGCCATGCGTTTCGCCCCGGGCGAAAAGCCGACAAGATATCGGCCATAGCGCGGCGCATATCTTCGACAGCTTGCGGCCCTTTGTGAATCGCGCCCAGCGCGTCCATCAACACGACCTGTCGGTCGATCCGGGCGAAATGATCCCGAAAAAATGGTTTCACAACCCGAGACTTGTACGCCTCATACCGCCGCTCCATCTCGCGTTGCAAGGTTCGGCGGCGCGATGGGCCAGAGATCGGCAATGGCGCAAAAGTCAAAACCGGGGACCCGGCCAAGTCACCGGGCAACAGGAAACGACCCGGCGTGCAATCATAAAACCCAGCCTCGCGAGCAGTATTCAAATAGGCGGTGAACGCGACAGCCAGTGCTTGTGCTGCAGGTTCATCATGTGCGCCCGCAGGGTCGACAGACTGAACCGTTTGCAGAAACTCAGCCGCTTCGGCACGGGTTTCAATGCGCGCCAGCGTTTCCTGCGACCACTCTTCGTATGACTTGTCCAGCAGCGCCAGGTCCAACAACCACTCACCCGGGTAGTCAACAATATCCAGATGTACGGTGCGCGGCCCCTGCAACCCGGCCAACAGTCCCGCAGGACGCGCCTTAAACGACAGACGCAGTTCAGACACAGCGCGCGTACTGTCAGGCCAATGCGGTTCGGGACCGGTCAGCTCTGACAAGTGGGATTCGTAGTCAAATCGTGGCACTGTATCATCTGGCTGTGGTTGCAAATACGCGGCGTTGATCCGTCCCTCTTGCTGCGCAACTAGGCCGGTCATCCGGCCCCGGTCTAACAAATTGGCAACCAGAGAAGTGATAAACACCGTCTTGCCCGACCGCGCCAACCCTGTCACGCCCAAGCGAATGACGGGCTCAAAGAATGCCTCGGACACACGATCCCCCACGGATTCCACCCCGCGTACAAGACTGTCTGCCAATGATGAGATGACCAAGCCGCCGCCCCGCAATTTTTGTTTTACCTAAGATAGGTAGCGCCCGCAGGACATGCCAGAGCTTTTGCCCCCCTTGCCCGATTGCGCGCCGCGCTGTACCAGCGGCCCATGCCCAGATACGCACTGAAAGTCGAATACCAAGGGGAGCCGTTTGCCGGATGGCAGCGGCAAAAGGAACAGCCATCGGTGCAAGGTGCCATTGAACAGGCCCTGTCCCGTATCCAACCCGGAGAGCACACCATAGCCGCCGCCGGTCGCACGGATGCGGGCGTTCACGCGCTTGGGCAAGTCGCGCATTGTGATCTGATCAAGGATTGGGACCCGTTCCGCCTGTCCGAGGCGCTGAATTACCATCTCAAGCCTCAACCGATTGCCATTGTGAAGGCGGCGCGGGTCGATGACGACTGGCATGCCCGGTTTTCTGCACTGGAACGGCAGTACCTGTTTCGCATCCTGATGCGCCGCGCACCGGCGACCCATGACAAAGGGCAGGTCTGGCAGATCAATCATTTACTGGATGTCGACGCGATGCAGGCTGGCGCAGATATGTTGATCGGACGACATGATTTTACCACCTT
This sequence comes from uncultured Ruegeria sp., assembly GCF_947489545.1. NCBI lineage: Bacteria > Pseudomonadati > Pseudomonadota > Alphaproteobacteria > Rhodobacterales > Roseobacteraceae > Ruegeria > uncultured Ruegeria sp. The sequence goes on from NZ_CANLDZ010000013.1 coordinate 39,590, forward strand.
CCGCTCGACCATTTGTCAGGCGGCAAGCCCTGTCAAAACGCTGGACGCGTTGCATGTCGAACTGGTTCAGGGGTTTTCAGGGCCCGAGGTTCATTTCCACGTACGCGCGCGGTCCTTCCTGCATAATCAGGTCCGCAGTTTTGTAGGAACGTTAGAGCGGGTTGGCGCGGGCGCATGGTCCCCGGATGATGTGCGCGATGCTTTAGAAGCCGCTGATCGTGCGGCCTGTGGTCCGGTTTGCCCACCGCAAGGCTTGTATCTGGCATGCGTTGGATATCCAGACCCGGTCTTTGACTGAATCAAAGCGCACGCAACAACAAACCTCCGGCGATAACGACGATCAGTAAACCGGCCACCAACTCGATTGTCGGTGCCAGAACCGAGGCAAACCGCGTGGCCGATGCAGACGCCAACAGTCCGCCACGCAATCCAAAGGACGTCCAGCCCACCAACGTTGTAACGGTTGCCGTGCCCAGCGCCATGGCAAAGGTTCCCGCAATGCCAACCATCGCAATGCCCATCTGCCAGGTGAGGATCAAAACAAATAGTGCTCCGGTACAGGGGCGGGCGGCGATGCCAACGATCAGGGCTATGGCTTCGCGCAGGCTTCCGACATTCGCAACATCCTCGGCGCTTGGGCCGTGGCGGTGACCACAATCTGAACAGACGTCATCATGGTGGTGATGATGATCGTGATGTGCGTGGGATGCGTCGGTGCGATGCCGCCTTAAAAAACTGCGCACGGCCCGAAACACCAGCCAAAGACCAATCACCGCAATCGCCCCATAGCTAACCGGGGCCATGACCTTTTCGGTTGCGCCAACCATGCTTTCCCGGGACATCTGGAACACAAGGACGCCTGCATAGACCAACACGATAGCCGTTACCGCCTGCCCCAGGCTGGACAAAACACTGATAGCAGACAGACGCCAGAATGCGACCCGACGGCCAAGGCCGTACCCTCCGATCAGGACCTTTCCGTGCCCGGGGCCTATGGCGTGGAAAAAGCCGTAGGCAAAACACACGGTCAGCAGGGTTGCGACCGCTTCGGGCTGTTCTGCGCGTGCGGCGCGCAGTGATCGGGCGATCTGGTTCTGAAACTCTCGCTGCTCACCGGCAGCCCAAGCTGCCAGATGGTCGAACCCGCCGCTGCCCCAGAACCAAAGCAGCAGAGCACACGCAATTGCGACCGGTACAATCAGGTATCTGGACATGAAAGGCGTATCTCGGTCGCAAAATTCTCCCCGACCAGCGGGATATCGTTTTCTTCAAGATCGTAGTCGGCATCCAATGTCAGCAGAAAGGCCTGCATCTGCGCCAATTGCCCATCAATATCAGGATCCAACCGGTCCAGTTGGCAAGAGTTGGGTCCAGAAACCGTAACGGGACGGGTCACTTCATAAGCGGTATAATACGTCTCATCAAAGGCCTTGGCCACCAGCGCGTTCGCGGAGACAGGTCCACCTTCGACCGCCCGCACATGAGTGGTCACGATGCGCCCATGTTCGGTGGTTGCGTGCGGTTCCAGCGGACCGGACAACAAAACCGGTGCACCATCAGCGGTCACCACAAGATCACCGTTGTATCCTTCGATCCATTCGGCGTCGAAGCCTGTCAGGAACCTCTCCTCAGGTTCTGTTAGAACACCATCGGAATCCTGATCCAGCTTCATGTCTTCCAGGGTCAAAAGTGAAAACAGCTCATCATACGCCCAGGACACGCGGATATGGGTTAGCTGGCCGGCATCGTCCACAATGAACTCTAGCCCGGTGTCAATGAAGACATGCGGGTGCGCCAAGCCCGGGATCGGCAGGCAACAGGTTAACAGGGTGGTCAGCCAACGCATGGCCGCAAGATAGGTTTTCGGTCCGCCAACAGCAATGCGTTTCGCGATCAAATTGCAGAAACCAGCCGACCACTTCAGGCTGGCGGGAACAACACCAGTGTCTGTAACGCGGTCCCAACAGGTCCTTGTGTGTCATAGAGGACGGATTGCGACATGCCGATGCCCGATGATTGCCAGTGCGAAACAGAGTCAGAGGCCAACCAGTCGGAAACCGGCTCGCGATGAATATGCAGCGTCAGATCGGTGTTCATAAACCCCATTTCGGTCGGCGGAACATTCCACGAGATCCCATTGCCGCAATCGGCAAGCGGACACATCGATTGAATGGGCGACTGTGTTTCCCCGTCCAGAAGCGATGGCGCGCGCATCCAAATGGTTTTGGGACCGGGACCTTGATTGCCGCCCTCGGGGTAAACGACGTCAACGAAATGGGCAAAGCCGGGCAAATCGTGCCGCATCTGACCGATTGGGAAAGGACCATCCACGGTATCGTTGACGTTGAGTTTTTCGGTCACAACATTTGGAACGCGACCCAAGTCTTTGCGTACCAGGTGCATCGTGGTCGCGGTGCAACATAGCGTGTCGTCCAGATCATGAACCGTCACACGGGTCGTCGCCAAGGTTTTGGTGTGACGCGTGGTTTCCGCCGCGACCCGCAAACCTGCCAATGGGAGCGGCCGCAACAAAACGACCGTCAGACGGGTCAGCATCTTCTCGGGCCCAACCTCAGTTTCAGCGGCGCGTGCGATCAGGCCGGCCACCGGCCCCGCATGGCAATGATCGGCAGACCAAGGCCCGCGCACGGGATCATTGCCAATAAACGCCCCATCAGAGCGAAGTCGAAAGTAGGACTGCATCCGTTTATCAGTTTGCATTCTCGCGATGTCTCAGACTTTTTCCTGCGTGTGCTTTTTCAACTCGGCCCGCGCCACCTGGCGGCGATGCACCGCATCCGGTCCATCCGCCAACCGCAGCGTCCGTACATGGGTCCATGCCGTCGCCAAAGGTGTATCCTGGCTGACCCCTTGCCCGCCGAACATCTGCACGGCCTCATCGATGACTTTCAGCGCGACCCGAGGTGCAACCACCTTGATCTGGCTGATCCACGGGGCGGCCGCGCGGGCGTCGCCCTGATCCATGTACCAAGCAGCCTTGAGACACAGCAGGCGGGCCATCTCTATCTCCATCCGGCATTCGGCGATGATGTCGAAATTGGCACCCAGCTGGGCCAGTTTTTTGCCAAATGCCTCACGTTGCATGGACCGTTTGCACATCTGGGCCAACGCGCTTTCAGCCTGTCCGATGGCACGCATGCAGTGGTGAATACGGCCAGGTCCCAGACGGCCCTGCGCGATTTCAAAACCGCACCCCTCGCCCAGCAGGATGTTTTCAGCTGGTACGCGGACGTTTGTGAACCGGATATGCATATGACCATGGGGTGCATCATCATGGCCATAGACCTGCATCGGCCGCAGAATTTCGATGCCCGCAGCATCCGCAGGAACCACAATCATCGACTGACGCTTGTGCTTGGGCTGTTCCTCGCCGCCGGTCTTGACCATAACAATGTAGACTTTGCATCGCGGGTCACCGGCCCCCGAAGACCACCATTTTTCGCCATTCAGCACATAGTCGTCCCCGTCCCGCACACAGGACATCGCCACATTGGTTGCATCAGACGATGCCACATCTGGTTCGGTCATCAAATAAGCAGACCGGATTTGACCCTCGAGCAGTGGCTTAAGCCACTGTTCCTTCATCTTTTCGGTACCGTAGCGTTCAAATACTTCCATATTGCCGGTATCGGGGGCCGAGCAGTTGAACACCTCAGCACCCAAGGGCGTCTTGCCCATTTCCTCGGCAAAATACGCATACTCGACCGTCGTCAGCCCAAATCCCCTCTCGCTGTCGGTCAGCCAGAAGTTCCAAAGCCCCGCCGCCTTGGCTTTGGCTTTCAAACCCTCAAGGATTTCGGCCTGGCGGTCGGTGTATTGCCACCGGTCGCCTTTGTCGATTTCGGCCTGATACTCCTCTTCAAGCGGCATGATCTCGTCCCGGACCATATCGGCAACGCGTTGCAAAAGCGCGCGGTTTTCCTCGCGCAGAACAAACGACATATTCATGAAAATTCCTCCTGAAGTACCGAAACCGGACTGTACCTTTGCGATTGAGGATGGCTTAACTCTCATAACGCTGTCCAGCTAGGTGACGGGACGTCACCACATTCATTTTCTAAGCGGGGGATACAAATGGCATTGTTGATCGACACTGGATTGTCGAACTGGATAGACGACGCAGACATCGCCCGCGACGTCATGCGCCAGATGTCGGATGCGGATGTTCGCACGCCCGACACAATCGGAAACGCGAATGACATCACCATGATGGCGGTTGTAGATCTCAAGGCAGACCGTCTGGGTGATCTGCCCAACCTGAAACTTGTTCAAAAACTTGGGGCTGGCGTGGAAACGATTGTCGGGAATCCTGATCTTCCAAGCCACGTCCGCATCGCACGGCTGAGGCCCGATGCGCCTGCGCAGGGAATTGCCGAGTGGTTTTTGACCTATATTTTACGCGCTCAGAGGCATATGGCGTTTCATGAGGCAGCCCAAAAACGGGCAGAATGGCAGCCCAAGGCCCCAACGTTTACGCCGGAAACAGTGGTTGGCGTATTGGGACTGGGCCATATCGGAAGCCGCACGGCACGCATGCTTCACGCCGTCGGATTTCAGGTCATGGGTTGGAGCCGGTCACCCAAACAGATCGATGGCATCACCTGTTTGCATGGCGAAAGCGCCCTGCCCGGTATGTTGGATCAATGTGATCATGTTTGCGCGATCTTACCCTCCACGCCACAAACCATCGACCTGTTCGACGCGAATATGCTGGCTGCGATGAAACCCGGAAGCCAGCTGCTGAACGCCGGTCGTGGTGATCTGATTGACGAACAGGCCCTGATCGCAACGCTGGATCAGGGCACGCTTGCTCATGCGGTTCTTGATGTGACCTGCGAAGAACCCCTGCCCAAAGACAGCCCGTTGTGGCGGCACCCTTCTATCACGATCACCCCACATGTTTCGGGGTGGCATCTGGGCGATGCGTTATCAGATGTGGCAGAGAATTTCCAAAGGTTGACCACCGGGTCGCCCTTGTTGCACGAAGTGGATCGAAGCAAAGGCTACTGATCCTGTAAGATCAGGGCGCCATGATCCAATTGCCGCTGGCATCCTGGCATCGGCGCGTCCGAATTTCACGGGTCTGATCGGCGCCTTCGGGGTGGATAGCATGCTGCAGCTCGACACAGTTTCCCTGAACATTTCCAACCCGGATTGTTCCTTTGGACCCTGTTGCCTCATTTACCCAGGATTGCTCCTTTCCCACGCTGGGAGTGCCGTTCGACAGAAGCGTGTTTGAGGCTGCATTCACCACCTCGAAATCTGCCGGCGTCAGGCCCATTTCAGCGATGATCCGAGAGAGCGGCTTCGCATGCGCCGCCCCAACAAACAGCGCCACACTTAGTACCGCCGCAGTCAAAGAATATCGGGTGGTCATGCGCGCCTCGCTGAAATGAAATCCGTTTGATCCCGACGATATACTCCGGTGGGCGCAGGGCCAACCCCCAGCTCGCCTACCTTCAAATTATCCCGAACAAACCTATCGCAAGGCACTGACTAGGAGCGTCAGGTCTTTCCCCCCATAGTGCCCTAAAACGACCCCGAGGCATGTCATGACACATCCAACCTATTACGCCCCCAAAGGCGGACATCCCAGCCAGGATCAGCTTTTGACGGACCGCGCCATGTTCACCGACGCCTATGCCGTGATTCCGAAGGGAACAATGCGTGACATCGTCACCAGCTACCTACCGTTCTGGGAAAACACGCGCCTCTGGGTTCTGTCGCGTCCGCTGAGCGGGTTTGCCGAGACGTTTTCACAATACATTATGGAGGTTCAGCCCGGTGGCGGCAGCGATCGACCAGACACTGATCCTGATGCGCAGGCGGTTCTGTTCGTCGTTGAAGGTAAAGTGACGCTGACCGTGAATGGCGCGCCTCACCTCCTGGATACAGGGGGATACGCCTATATTCCGCCCGGTAGCGACTGGACGTTGCACAATCGGTCAGACGGAACCGCCCGGTTCCATTGGCTGCGCAAGGCCTATGATGCCGTTCCGGGCCTGTCCGAACCGGATCCGATCATAACGAATGAGCGGGACGTCGCGCCGATTCCTATGCCCGGCACCGAGGGGCGATGGTCCACCACCCGTTTCGCCGACCCTCAGGATTTGCGTCATGACATGCACGTAAACATCGTCACCTTCGAGCCCGGTGGCGTGATCCCTTTTGCAGAAACCCATGTCATGGAGCACGGGCTGTATGTGCTTGAAGGGAAGGCGGTTTACCGGCTCAATCAGGATTGGGTCGAAGTTGAGGCCGGTGACTATATGTGGCTGCGCGCCTTTTGCCCGCAGGCCTGTTACGCAGGCGGTCCAGGACGATTTAGGTACCTGCTGTACAAAGACGTGAACCGCCACATGCCCTTGTCACTGCCAAAGCGCTAATGAGCAATTGAACACATCATTGGTATTTGCTGTGCCAGGGCTTCACAGGGCCAAGTGAATCTGATGAAATAAAAGTGTTTTTAGCACTGGAGATAGTTTGATGTTACTGCGTGGAACAACGGTTGCCCTGATGGCTTTGCTTGGTCTTGCAACACTTGATGTAGCGCCAGCTGCGGCCAAAGAGGAAACCAAATCCGTTTTTGTCATGAGCCGCACATGGGCCGTCACGCAGATCTCGGACGCACCAGTTACCTTTCGCGCCACACGTGACAACAACAACCTGAACCCGTTTGGTCCACCGCCGCGTCTGCGCACCATTCAGGCCATTGCCGCGATTCAGCAAGCCACGGGCTGCAGAGTTGTCGTGCCCAGCATGTACCAAAACATCTCGGGTCAGTTTTTCTCGCAAGTCAGTTGCAACTGACCCCTCATCAGATCGGGCATTGAGGTCGCTCCGACGGCCTGCCATAGCTTGCGCATGAAACTCGCGATCAACGGATTCGGCCGTATTGGCCGCACGATCCTACGGCAAGTTTTGGCTTTGCCGGAGGGGTCGGATATTGAGCTGGTGCTGGTCAATGATATCGCACCGCTGGAAACCTGTGCCTACCTGTTCAAGTACGACAGCACCTTCGGGCCCTACCCCGGGGACGTGGCCGAAGGCGATGCGGCATTGGTCGTGGACGGTCGCGCAATTCCGATGACCCAAAGCGCAGATCTGGCACTGGTCGATTTGCGAGGGGTGGATGTGATACTGGATTGCACCGGGGTCGCGCGCAGCTCGGACGTGGCGCGTCGCGGGTTGACCGCAGGCGTGGGCAAAGTCCTGATCTCGGGCCCCTCACCAGCTGCTGAAGTGACAATCGTTCTTGGTGCCAACGAAGACGAGCTGGGCAGCGCGCGTATAGTATCCAACGCCTCATGCACGACCAACGGGCTGGCGCCACTGGTGAGAGTTCTGGATGAGATCGGCGGCGTGGACTCGGGCCATATGACCACCATCCATTGTTATACCAACAGCCAACCGATGGTAGACGCCCCACGCGGAGATCTTGCCCGGTCCCGCGCCGGAGCCTTGTCGATGGTGCCGACGACCTCCAGCGCGACCCATCTGATTGATGTGGTTCTGCCGCATCTGGCCGGGCGTATCTCGGGTGCGGCAGTGCGCGTTCCAACCGCCAGCGTTTCCGCCGTTGACCTTGTGATCACACTGGAACGGGAAATGACCGCTGAAGCCTTCAACACCCAATTCCGCAAAGCCATTGCGACCTCGCCGGTTCTGGGGTGGACGGATTTGCCGCTTGTATCTTCGGACCTGCGTGCACGCCCGGAATCTCTGGTGATCGCAGGCCCTGAAACGCGGATGGTCGGGAACAATCAGATCCGCGTCTTTGGCTGGTACGACAATGAGTGGGGATTTTCTGCCCGCATGCTTGATGTCGCCCGCCTGATGGCCAAAGCCTGATCAGATCGCAACGCACCCGCGTTGCGTTGCGATCCGTTACCAAGCGCCTAGTGTTCTTTCGGCAGGCTACCGGCCCCATGCCCGGACAGGCCGCCTGAAACCTCCTCGGTCGCCTCATCTGACAGCTCATCTGGCAAGATCAGGTTCAGTACGATGGCGATTAATGCCGCGGGAAGCAGGCCGCTTTTCATCAGAATGCCCAGTGTATCAGGCAAGTGTTGCACGGCATCGGGTTCAAGCTGCAACCCAAACCCGATGGACAGTGAAATAGCAAAGATCACCATATTGCGCCGGTTCCAGTCGACATCGGACAGCATTGAAACACCCGCTGCTACAACCATTCCGAACATGACGATGACACCGCCGCCCAACACTTCGATCGGGACGGTTCGGATGATCGCGCCCACTTTTGGGACAAGGCCGCAAAGGATCAGGAACAAAGCGCCGATTGTCACGACATGGCGGCTCATGACACCCGTCATGGCGATCAGGCCGACATTCTGGCTGAAGGACGTGTTGGGCAAGCCGCCGAACACACCGGCAAGCGCCGAGCCAAAACCGTCGGCATAGGTCGCGCCGGAAATCTCATCATCCGTCGCCTCGCGCCCGGCCCCGCCCTTGGTAACACCGGACACGTCGCCAACTGTTTCAATGGCAGATACGAATGCCATCAGACAAAACCCAATGACGGCCGCAAATGAGAATTCGAACCCGTATTTGAACGGCACCGGCAGGGCGAAGGCCGAGGCCCGGCTCCAACTGGTTCCGATGGCTTCAAATGTCACCATGCCAACCATCAGGGCGTAGAGGTAACCAACGACCAGGCCGATCAGAACAGCAGAAACTGAAAGCATCCCGCGGGTAAAGAACTTGAGCCCCAGTGTAACGACCACGACAACCATTGCGGCTGACCAGTTCAACATGGACCCATATTCCGGCGTTCCGATGGCAGGCACCCCGCCGGCCGCATATTGGATGCCGACCTTAACCAATGCCAGACCAATCATCGTGACAACAAGGCCGGTCACAAGCGGTGGCAATGCAAATCGGATCTTGCCGATGACGGCCCCCAGACAGGCATGAAACACGCCACCAACGATCACGCCACCAAACAATGCCGCCAATCCGTCGACACCCTTCCCCGCAACGAGCGGAATCATGATCGGCAGAAAGGCAAAGCTTGTGCCCTGAACAATGGGCAGTGCTGCTCCAACCGGCCCCAATGTGATTGTTTGCAACAAGGTTGCAACGCCTGCAAACAGCATCGACATCTGGATCAGGTACAGAAGTTCAGGAAAATCGGGCGAGTTTGATCCGAATCCGAACCCGGCGGCCCCAGCGACAATGATCGCGGGTGTCACATTCGAAACGAACATCGCCAGCACGTGCTGGATGCCCAGCGGGATGGCTTTGTGCAAGGCCGGGGTATAATTCGGATCCCGAAGCTGTTCGGGCGTTCCTATGGAAGTTTCAGCCATGAGTACTGTCCTCTCTGTCAGAGTTCACGGGGGTATCGCCACTTATCCTGCGGCTTCATTGGGTTCTGCTACGACCTGGTAGGGCGTATCAAACCAGTATTCTTCAAGGTTTGCGCCTTCGCCAATTCTGTCGACAACAGCAAACAGGCCTGGGCTGTGAAGCGGCGTCAACACGCCATGCCAAACACCACGGTGATAGTTCACCGCCTGGCCCGACTTGGTCAAAAATGCGCGGGGTTGGCCGGGTATGCCTTGCTCATCCAGTGCCACGATGACCAGAAATGGGTTTTCGGTCATGGGAATGAAGGCCTGGCTGCCCTCGGGGTGACGTTCGACCATATCAAGGCGGTAGGGCAAACTGCGCGGGTTGGCGTCAAACAGGTTTATCCCAGCGCGGCCTTCTGCAAAGCTCATTCTCGCGCGATCATGGTAGCGCCCGCATTGGCCTTGATTGATGATTTTGTCCGGGGTGCCGGACACTTCAATCAGATCTCCAAAAGGCGCAAAGGCGTTTGCAGAAATCGGTTCGGTCACGATTTGACGGCTCATGACGGCAAAACATCCCGCAGCCTGAATTCAGCGATCCGTTCGACCTGACGGCAGGCTTCGGCGAATTCAGTGGTCCGATCTTGGTCGATGCGGCGTTGGAACGCCTGAAGGATCGAGGTTTTGTCATGATCCCGAACGGCAATGATAAAGGGAAATCCAAACTTTGCCGTATAGCGCTGGTTCAAATCGGTGAACGTCGCGCGTTCGTCATCTGTCAGCGCATCCAATCCGGCTGATGCCTGTTCTGATGTACTTTCGCTGGTCAATCGCTTGGCCTGTGCCAGTTTGCCTGCCAAGTCAGGATGAGCCGTCAACACGCCCAGTCTTTCGTCCTCGGATGCCGACCGGAACATACGTGTTAGGGCGTTGTGTACCCCGCCTGCCGTGTCATGAGCAGGGCCTAGTTCGAGGTCAAAGGCACGCTCGGCAATCCAGGCTGAATGCTCAAATATCCCCCCGTAGTCGGCGACAAAATCCGAACGGCTCATCTGTGACGGTTTGGGGTGTGTTTGTGGCGGATGTGTCGCCGCCCAATGCTCGGCGACTTGAAGCCGCGTTGCGAACCATACATCTGAAAACCCGCGCGCATAGTCCAGAAAGCGCTTTAGCGCCATCACCCGGCCGGGGCGGCCAATAAGCCGGCAATGCAGCCCAATCGACAGCATCTTCGGGGCACCTTCTTCGCCTTCATTATACAGCGTATCAAAGCTGTCTTTGAGATAGGAAAAGAACTGATCGCCCGCATTGAAGCCCTGAGGTGTGGCAAACCGCATGTCATTGCAATCCAATGTGTAGGGCACAATCAGCTGATCCCGACCACTCGTACGCGTCCAATAGGGCAAGTCATCGGCATAGGTATCCGCGATATAGGCAAACCCACCCTCTTCAGCCGCCAGCGTCACCGTGTTTTCCGAGCATCGACCGGTGTACCAGCCACGCGGAGGTTCACCGACAACTTCGGTGTGCAGGCGGATTGCCTCGGCAATTTGGGCACGCTCATCGTCTTTCGACATGTCCTTATGCTCGACCCATCTGAGTCCGTGGCTGGCGATTTCCCATCCTGCGGTCTTCATTGCGCCGACCTGATCGGGCGACCGGGCCAAGGCCGTCGCCACGCCATAAACAGTAATCGGCAGATCCTTCATCAGACGATAGAGCCGCCAGAATCCGGCCCGCGCGCCATATTCATAGATCGATTCCATGTTCAGATGACGTTGCTCGGGCCATGGTGCGGCGCCGACGATTTCGGACAAAAATGCCTCGGATGCGGCATCACCATGCAGAACACAGTTTTCGCCACCCTCCTCATAGTTCAGCACGATCTGAACGGCGAGCTTTGCGCCACCCGGCCATTGCGCATCCGGCGGATTGGCGCCATATCCGATCATGTCACGCGGGTAACGAGAAGGCTGCATCGCGGATTTCGTCCTTTCTTTCGTCCGTTGGTTACTGCCATAGCGCAGAAACCCGGGAAGGATTATCAAATCAATCCGAACAGTGTTTCGGGTTCTTTCGGCATTTCAACAGTTTTGATGTTTGCCCCACACTGTGGCAAAGGAAAATACATAGCTATTAGGAGGCCACCGTGGCAGGATTTCTGACGACCCATGTTCTGGACACCGCCCGAGGTTGCCCGGCAGGGGGCATGAAAATCGTACTTTACAAAGTAACCGGCAATTCCCACCGGAAACTTGTAGAGATGCAGACCAATGCGGATGGCCGCACCAATAGCCCAATATTTCCGCAGGAAGATTTCAAGACAGGCACCTACGAGCTGATTTTCTACGCCGGAGACTATCTTCGTGCTTCGGGTCAATCCGGAGAAGAACCGTTGTTTTTGGACCAGATCCCCATTCGATTTGGTATGTCGGATGCCGAGGCGCACTACCATGTACCCCTATTGCTTTCGCCATACGGATATTCGACCTATCGCGGTAGCTAAGGTTTCAAGCACCCGACGGGCTGACCACCTTTTGGATCAGCTCGATCATGAAATTCATAAACAGCCGGGCCTTTGGGTCTTGATGGCGGCGATGGGTATACAGGCACGCCATTTGCACCGGCACAGGCGGAGATTGCGGCGCGACCGGGATCAGGTCGCCGGCTTTCAGATGGTCTGCGACCTCGAACACCGGTTTCAGGGCGATGCCCTGGCCTGACAGGGCCCAATCCGTCAGCACATCCCCATCATCACATTCAAAGCGCCCCGAAACCGCAAACCTCTTGGGCCCTTCAAGCGTTTCCAGCATCCATTGAAACTCTGCCGCCCCCGGAAACCTCAGGTTCAGGCATTCATGCTTGCCTGAGATCAGATCGGCGCCGGTCTGCGGCATGCCGTGCCGTTTCACATAGTCTGGCGCAGCGCACAGCACCCGCTGGCAATCGGCAATCTTGCGAATGCGCAGCGTGCTGTCTTCGGGCTGGCCGATGAAAAACGCCAAATCCAACCCTTCGGTCGTCAGGTCTACCGATCGGTCGGTCAGCCGTAGTCGCACGTCAATCTCAGGATAAAGCGCCAGAAAATCAGGTACGTGAGGCGCCAGAAGACGACGCCCAACGCCAAAAGGAGCCGCCACAAACAAAGAGCCGCGCGGCGCTTCGGTCAGATGCACCACTTTCGCCTCGGCCTCGTCCACCGCATCCAGAACCGATACGGCGCCGGGGTAAAACGCCCGTCCCTGTTCGGTCGGCGTCAGATTCCGGGTCGTGCGCTGGAACAGCCGAACACTCAGATGATCCTCAAGCTGTGATATCCTTGCCGAGGTGACGGCAGGCGAAATGCGCAGGTCGCGGCCAGCCGCAGACATGCTGCCCAGATCGTAGACCCTGACGAAGGTGCGGATGTTATCTAGATAGGACATCTTTTCGTTTTTTTTGATACAGTTTGACAATTTACGGGAATACCGAACAAATACGCGCTTGCCTAGTGTGGCGGCACGCAATCGGAGACCACTTGAATGTATGACTTCGCCGTGTTCTGGGACTGGATGGCCTTTGCCGTGCGCTGGTTGCACGTCATCACGGCCATCGCATGGATCGGATCGTCCTTTTATTTCATCGCATTGGACCTTGGTCTGAACCGCGACATCCCCGGGCCTGCGGATGGCGAGGAATGGCAAGTCCATGGTGGTGGGTTTTATCACATCCAGAAGTACCTGGTGGCACCCGAACGGATGCCCGAACACCTGACATGGTTCAAATGGGAAAGCTACGCCACATGGCTCAGCGGGGCGGCGTTGCTAATGATCGTCTACTGGGTTGGCGGCGAGCTGTACCTGATCGACGCTCAGAAAGCCGACCTCGCGTTGTGGCAAGGCATCCTGATTTCTGCGGCCTCTCTGACGGTGGGTTGGCTGGTCTATGATTTTCTGTGCGAATCCGGATTGGGTGAGCGTCCTACGCTGTTGATGGTGCTGCTGTTCGTACTGCTAGTTGCGATGGGTTGGGGCTATAGTCAGATCTTCACCGGTCGGGCCATGATGCTGCATCTGGGTGCGTTTACGGCCACGATCATGACAGCCAATGTGTTCTTCATCATCATGCCAAACCAGCGGATCGTTGTGGATGACCTCAAGAATGGGCGCACACCGGACCCAAAATACGGCAAGATCGCCAAGCTGCGCTCGACTCATAACAACTACCTGACGCTGCCAGTCGTATTCCTGATGCTGTCGAACCATTACCCGCTGGCCTTCGCGACTCAATACAACTGGATCATAGCCGCGCTGGTGTTCCTGATGGGGGTTACTATCCGGCACTACTTCAACACCCGCCACGCCCGCGGCGGCAACCCGACCTGGACATGGCTGGTTACAGCGCTTTTGTTCATAGCCATCATGTGGCTGTCGACGGCGCCGATGTACAAACCACTGGAAGAAGCCGAAGCACAGCCGCTGACGCCGTTTGAACAACGCTTCGCCTCAGCCGATGGTTTCGAAGAAGCGCATGATGTCGTGTTGGGGCGCTGTTCCATGTGCCATGCGCGCGAGCCGGTTTGGGAAGGCATCCTGTGGGCACCTAAAGGTGTCTTGCTGGAAACCGAGGCAGACACTGCCAGAAATGCAAAGCAAATCTATTTGCAAGCTGGCGTCAGTCACGCAATGCCCCCTGCCAATGTTACGTATATGGAACCAGAGGATCGCGACGCCATCATACGGTGGGTCCGAAACGCCGGATTACAGCGCGACTAAAGTTTCGGCCTAAAATGGGCCGGGGAAACTTTTAGACCCTTTCCCCGAAGGGTTTCAGATGCTCTAACATAAGCTTAATGAGCTGCGATCACATCACAACGCGGCACAATTGATTTCGACTAGGGACAGTTGGAGCTATTTGATGCAGGGGAGCACGCCGTCAGGCATTCTGAGATGCTGGATGATCGGAGCAGTAATGGCTCTCGCACCAAGCTGCCTGGCTGCCCTGGAAACCACGCTTACGGCGCCAGGGGCACCCAAGGAATTGGTCGAGCGATTGGAAGAGACATCTTCGGTTGCGACCGCCGAGAACCGCGGACTTGATACGCCGCTGGAAATTCTGTCTGCTGCCTTGTCGGACTATCGCACCTTGGTACAGATTTTGTACGATGAAGGGTATTTCAGCCCCGTCGTCAGCATCAAGCTCGACGGTCAGGAGGCTGCTGAGCTTAGCTCGCTCAGCGTTCCCTCACAAATCAATCGTGCGGTCATCACCATCGAAACCGGTCCGACATTCAAATTCGGAACTGCCACGATCCAACCATTGGCCCCAAACACCGAACTGCCCGAGCAGTTTGCGCCCGGCAAACTAGCAACGACAGGTGCCATTCAAGAAGCCGCATCTGCGGGTGTTCAGGGTTGGAGGGACGCAGGTCACGCCAAGGCAAGTGTGGCCGGGCAAAAGGTCATCGCGCGCCACGCGCAGGCGCAGCTTGACGCGCAAATCAACCTTGATCCCGATCGCAGACTGACCTTTGGCAGGATGTTCATCGATGGCGACACGGATGTCCGTCACCGTTCAATCGAAAAGATCGCTGGATTTCCCAGCGGCGAAGTGTATTCGCCCGCACAGATCCAGAAAGTCGGCACCCGGCTTCGCCGGACCGGGACATTCAACGTGGTGTCTTTGCAAGAAAGGGAAACTGCGAACCCGGACGGCACCCTGGATTTCGATGCAACGTTTGAAGATCTGCCCAAGCGCCGTCTGACCTTTGGTGTGGAGCTTGCGTCGCGCGATGGCGTCGATGTCACCGCAACCTGGACCCATCGCAACATGTTCAGGCGGGCCGAGCGGTTACGCTTTGAGGCTGCTGTGCGCAACATTGGCGGAGCCGAGGATATAGATGGCCGGATCGGTCTGAGACTGGATCAACCCGACCGTCTGGGGCCCGATGACGCCACATTCTGGAGCACGTTGCTGGAGCGGCGCAACACGGAAAACTACGACGTTACAGTGGCATCGCTGGCCTATGGTGCACGCCGTACGTTTTCGGATCAACTTTACGCCGAAGCATCGGCCGGTTTCCAGTGGTCTGATGCAGATGACGCCTATGGCAACGGGCGTAAATTTCGGTATTTCATCCTGCCCTTCCGTTCGGAATGGGACAAACGCGACAGCAAGATCAGCGCCACCCGTGGTTTCTATCTGGACTCGCAGGTGATGCCGTTTGTGGGCTTTTCCGGTTCAGACACCGGTCTCAGGCTATATTTTGATGGTCGCGCCTATACCAGTTTTGGAACAGCTGGAAATTTGGTTCTGGCCGGACGGGTTCAGTTGGGGTCCGTTATTGGTCCGCCTGCAGATGGCGTCACACCAGACTTTCTGTTCTTTTCCGGTGGTGCCGGAACAGTACGCGGACAACCGTTTGAGAGCCTCGGGATTCCGGTGGGTACTGGGACTGCCGGCGGTAAATCCTTTCTTGGGTTTTCCGGTGAAGTACGCGGCAGGGTCACCGAAAGCCTGTCGTTGGTCGGGTTTTATGACTACGGTATCGTGGATACATCGTCATTTGTTGGCAGCGGTGCAGAAGATCACGCCGGCGCAGGGATTGGCGTAAGATATGATCTGGGTGGATTTGGCCCACTGCGCCTTGACCTTGCCGTTCCCGTTCAGGGCGACACCGGAGACGGCCTGCAGTTCTATATCGGCATTGGACAGGCATTTTGATACATCGTCTTTCGACCCCTCTTCTGATCGGCGCGCTGGCTTGCGTCCCCGTTGTGGTGCAAGCGCAAGAGGATCAAGGCGGTAGCATGATCGAGCGGTTCCTGCAGGATACGCTCTCGGGGGATAATCAGAACGTCACGGTCAAAGGGCTGCAAGGGGCGCTGAGCTCTCGGGCGACAATCCAGGAAATAACGGTGTCTGACGACCAGGGCATATGGTTGACGATCAAGGATGCCGAACTGGACTGGAACAGATTGGGCCTGATCCGCGGTCGGTTCGCGGTCAATACACTGACAGCGCAAGAGATAGATATTGCCCGTGCACCAGGCACCACCACAACGGATGAACCGCCACCATCCGCAGAAACACAGCCTTTCCAGCTGCCGGAATTGCCCGTCGCGATTGAAATCGGAGAGATCCGGATTGATGAACTCGCACTCGGTCAGCCTTTGATCGGTGTGGCGGCCGAACTTGCCGTAAATGGCAACCTGTCTTTGGCCGACGGCACGCTGGACACCAATCTGGACATTACCCGTTTGGATCGGGCCGGCGATGAAATAATCTTGGCTGCTGGATTTCAAAACTCCAGCAGCCAGATTGACCTGGACCTGAAGGTAATTGAATCTTCAGGTGGATTGATCTCAACCGCGCTGAAAATCCCCAATGAACCTCCGATCGAGTTAACGGCCAAAGGGTCCGGACCTGTCGATGACTTCACCGCCGACATCGGACTGGCCAGTAACGATCAGGAATACGTTGGCGGTCGGGTGCGTCTGCGTTCGGCCCTTGAGCCCGACGGAACCGAAGGTGAAGGGATCGCGTTTACAGCCGATCTCAGCGGCGATCTGACCCCCTTTGTGGCCAGAAACATGGACGTGTTCTTCGGCAAAGAAACCAGCTTGTTCGTGGATGGGCAAACCCACCCGGATGGCGCCTTGGACATCAATGATCTCAAGTTCACCTCTCAGGCCATGAGCTTGGAGGGCAATCTAAATCTGGGCGCTGGCGGCACGCTTCAAGTCGCTGCGCTGCAGGGGCGCATTACACCACCCAAAGGGGAAACCGTCGTTTTGCCGATATCCGGAGGGGACACGTCTGTGGAAGCGGCCCAGATTTCAGCGCTTTTTGATCAGCAGAACGGCAGGCTTTGGGATTTGAACCTTTCGGCCGATGCGGTGCGATCCAAAAACATCAACCTGGACCGCGCGCAGATAACAGCGCAGGGTGTTTTGGATCAGGGGATCAACGTCAGTGTGAGCGGTGATCTACAGGCCGCTTTGGATGGTATCGACATGGCAGACCCGGCCCTAGATACGGCGCTTGGGGATCGCATCACCTTGGATGGGACTTTTGGCTATGGCGATGATCAGTCTCTGAACCTGTCTGACTTTGAACTGATCGGGTCGGATTTCCTGTTGGGCGTCGATGCCCTGATCAGCGGATTGAACAGTGGCCTGAACATCGACGGATCCGCCATGCTGGAAGCATCCGACATCTCGCGTTTTTCGGAACTGGCCAAGCTGGATCTGGGCGGGAAAGCCTCGGCGCAGGTTACAGGCAGCGGATCACCGATTGAAGGTAGCTTCGATGGCAGGCTTGCCGTCAATGGCAGTGATTTATCCACCGGGCGTGACGATATCGATCCGCTGATCACGGGTGAAACAACAATCACGTTGGATGCAAAGCGCGATACAGACGGCGTGACAGTACGCGAATTTGCCGTGAACGGAGAGGCATTAAGCGCACAGGCCAGCGGCAAGGTCACAACAGCAGATGGCAACGTTTCCATCGATGGTCAGGCCAGCGTCAATGCACCGGACCTTTCGGTTTTTTCTGGTTTGGCGAAGCGCGAAGTGGGGGGCAGCGTTCAGGCCAAACTGGACGGCATGGGCACCGTTCAAACGCTGGAGTTTGATGGCATCGCCAGCGTCACCGGACGTGACATCAAAACCGGTATGGATGAGATCGACCCGCTGCTGATCGGCCAGACATCGGTCGAATTTGACGGCGCCCTGTCACAGCAAAAGATCGTGGTTCGCCAGGCGACCGTGAACGGATCAGCGTTGACGGCGCAGGTCGACGCTACGATCGATGATCCAACGGGTAATCTGGCCGTCGATGGACATGCCAGCATGAATGTCCCGGATTTGTCCGTGCTGTCCGGCCTTGCCGGGCGCGATCTGGCAGGCTCGATCAAGGGCGATGTTCAGGGCAAGGGCGCAAAAAGCAGCCAGACTTTTGATATCCAAGGCGACGTCACCGCGAATGATATCCAAACGGGCATTGCCGCACTGGACAAGCTAATTCAGGGACGCACGACGCTGGTGGTCGACGCATTGAAAGAGGACAGCGGCCTTAACATCCGCGACTTTCGCCTGAATGGGACGGCCTTGTCGGCCAATGCCTCGGGTCAGTTGGATCGACAATCTGGAGGGCTGGATTTTTCGGCCAAACTGGATGATCTGGCGCGGTTGTCCAACACCTTGTCCGGTCCGTTGCAACTGGATGCAAATGTTGCGCCTTCCGCTACCGGGTTTGAGGGAACAGCCAAACTGCAAGGGCCTGATAGCTCGTATGCCAGCCTGTCCGGAACAGTGGCCACGGATGGGGCCGCTGATCTGGATTTTGACGCCAAGCTCAATCGCATCGAACGCTTCGCGCCAGAGTTTCCCGGGACCGTTGCCGCCACGGGAAATGCCAAGCGGAGCAATGGCGTCTGGACAATCGACGCCAACGCCAAAGGCCCGGCCAGCATCAATAGCGATGTGGCGGGCACCTTTGACGAAACCAGCGGAAATGCGGATCTGACGGCACAAGGCGGGGTCAATCTTGGCATCGCCAACATCTTTGTCACTCCCAACAAAATCGACGGATCCGCCCGCTTCAATCTGGCGCTAAAAGGCCAGCCAGCTCTGGAGTCGCTAAGTGGAACAATCACGACGTCCGGCACATCCTTCGCGATCCCAACAGCCGGTCAGACCATAACCGGGATTAGCGGCTCGGTCGATCTGGCCCAAAGCCGTGCAACGATATCGCTGAACGGCGGAGTGCGCGCCGGGGGCGGATTTACAATCAGCGGGCCGGTGGATCTAACTCCGCCCTTCAATGCGCAGATCACGACGCAGCTCAACAGCCTCGTGCTGACGGATAAGTTGTTGTACGAAACTACGCTGAACGGCCAGATTGCCATGACCGGAGCACTGGCCGGGAATAGCTCGCTTGCCGGACAAATCAATTTTGCCGAAACCAACATCAATCTTGCGGCGGCCTCCGGTGCAGTAGGCGCCGCGCCAATACCCGAGATCCAACATGTCGACGAAAGCCGTGCAGGGTTTGTCACTCGTGAGCGCGCGCAGTTGGTCGTGAAGGAAGAAGGATCCAAAAGCGACTCCCGCATCGCGCTGGATGTCAGTCTGGTCGCCCCGAAGGCCGTGTTCGTCCGAGGCCGTGGCGTGAATGCGGAACTGGGTGGCCGCATCGTGATCGGCGGTACCACAACATCTGTTGTTCCCTCCGGACAGATTGATCTGATCCGGGGCACTTTTGACATTCTGGGCCGCAGGCTGCAGCTGACAAAAGGCATTGTCAGCCTGCAGGGCGACCTGAAGCCGTATATTGAATTCGAGTCCTCGGCCAGCACGTCTGACGGCACGGCTACCATAGAAATCGCGGGCCCGCTGGATTCACCCGAGGTTGATGTGTTCTCGGATCCGGAACGCCCCGCCGAAGAGGCGCTGGCCATGCTGCTTTTCGGGAACCGCTTTTCTGAGATATCGCCTTTTTTGATCGCGCAGATGGCAGCCTCATTAGCACAGCTCAGCGGCGCGGGCGGCGACGCGACCAAGGGGCTGCGTGAATCCACCGGCCTTGATACGGTCGACATTGGCGCGACCGAAGGCGGCGCAGGCCGTTTGGGGGCTGGCGCGTATCTTAGCGACAACCTTTACACGGATTTCACGGTGAACACCGAAGGCGATACCGAGGTGAACCTGAACCTGGATGTCACGGATAATTTTTCCATCAAAGGCACGGTCGATGGCAAAGGTGAAACAGGTATCGGTGTGTTTTTCGCAAGGGACTATTAAGCTCGCGTCACCGTGGCCCTACTTGCGACGAATTCCGATCCGTTGACCAATCTGTGACGCCGGTTCCAAAGACTTGTGATCCTCGACCATCTGCATCAGGCGTGCCACCGCCCAATCCGGGTAGGCCACCGAGCGACCGGTGTCGTGGCTGACATTCATAAACAAAGCCTCTTGTGTGGCGCAGACATGACCATCTGAGGTCGAGATCATCTGTGCAAAATAGTGACCTCTTTTGGGGTCGGCGTCCAACATTCGAAAGTGAAAGTGGAACTGCGTGTCTTGGGTAATCTCGCGCAGAAAATGCAGGTGCGACTGGATGATGTACGGGCCCTGCCCCAACGCGTTGACCTGCAGCTCCCCCAACCCGAGGTGATCCACCATTAGTATCTCAAGCGCCATGTCGAAAGCCACACCGTAGTATCCGACATTCATGTGGCCATTGTAGTCGATCCAAGCGGGGTCCACCGCTCCTCCGCGGATTTCAACCGGCGCCGGATACGGACCGTCATGTCCACCCAAAGACGTGTTCGCCATCTGTGTTCCCCTCGTTCAGGCGTATACATCAAGGCGACATGCGGGCCGAAAGTCCAGCTTTGACACGCAAAAGGGCGGCCTATTTAGGGCCGCCCTATGTGTTTTAGCAGGCTGAAAGGTTACTCTGCCGCAATGGCATCCTCGATCTTTTCGACGCGAATGGCCGAGAATTTAAACTCGGGGATTTTGCCATAAGGATCGATGGCAGAGTTGGTCAGGATATTCGCCGCAGCCTCGACATAGGCAAACGGTATGAACACCATATCCTCGGCAATCGCGCGATCGGCCCGCACCATGATCTCGATCGAACCACGGCGTGTAGTCAGGCGGATCGTTTCACCCGGTTCGATCCCCATCAGCTTCAGCTGACGCGTATTCATCGAACAGTTCGCCTCGGGCTCTACCGCGTCAAGCACCGTAGCGCGCCGGGTCATCGACCCAGTGTGCCAGTGTTCCAACTGACGGCCTGTGGTGGCGATCATTGGGTATTCGTCATCGGGCGCTTCATCCGGCGGGATCACGCTGGCCGGGGTGAACTTCGCGCGGCCGTCAGCACGGGGGAAACCATCACCAAACACGATCGCCTGACCCGGATCAGTTTCACTGAGCGACGGATAGGTGATCGTCTCGGTTTCAAGCCGCTCCCAGGTAATGTTGTCGAGCGACGCCATGGTCAGCTTCATCTCATCAAACACCTGCGACACATCCGTGTAATCCCAGTTCAGCCCAATGCGCTGTGCCAGCTCAACCGTGATCTTCCAGTCCTCGCGCGCCTCGCCCGGAGGCGTCACAGCCGGACGCACCCGCTGCACCTGGCGGTTGGTGTTCGACACGGTGCCGTTCTTTTCATACAGCGCCGAGGCGGGCAGGATGATGTCGGCATAGTTCGCGGTTTCGGTCAGGAAGATGTCCTGTACGATCATCAGCTCCAGCTTGGCCAAAGCTTCCCGTGCGTGACCAACATCCGGATCGGACATGGCCGGGTTTTCGCCCTGAATATACATGCCCTTGATGTTGCCCGCATACGCCTGATCGATGATTTCGGTCACAGTCAGCCCCTTCTCGTTCGAGAAGTCGTCTGAGTTCCAGACGTTGTTGAACTTGGCCCGAATGCCGTCATCCATAACCGACTGATAATCCGGCAGGAACATTGGGATCAGACCCGCGTCAGACGCGCCCTGCACGTTGTTCTGGCCCCGCAGCGGGTGCAGACCCGCGCCGGGTTTACCAACATTGCCGGTCATCAATGCCAGCGAGATCAGGCAACGCGAATTGTCGGTGCCGTGAATGTGCTGGCTGACGCCCATACCCCAGAAGATCAGACCAGCCTTGGCCTGCGCGAAGGTACGCGCGACACGGCGCAGCTGATCTGGCTCAATGCCACAAATGGGCGCCATTGCCTCGGGCGTGAAGGCGCGCAGATGCTCTTTTTCGGCTTCCCAGTTCTCGGTCCAGCGGTGGATGTACTGGCTGTCGTACAGCTCTTCCTCGACGATCACGTTCATGATCGCGTTGAGCATCGAGACATCAGCGCCGGGACGGAACTGCAGCATTTCATCCGCAAACTTTCGCATCCCGACACCGCGCGGGTCCATCACGATCAGCTTGCCACCTCGTTTGGTGAACTGCTTAAAGTAAGTCGCCGCGACAGGGTGGTTCTCGATCGGGTTGGCCCCGATGATGATAACCACATCCGAGTTCTCGACCTCGTTGAAGGTCGCGGTCACAGCGCCCGAGCCCACGTTTTCGATCAGTGCCGCCACGGACGACGCGTGGCACAAACGGGTGCAGTGATCGACGTTGTTGTGCTTGAAGCCCTGACGAATGAACTTCTGGAACAGATAGGCTTCTTCATTGGTGCATTTGGCCGAGCCAAAGCCAGCGACGTTGCGCGGATCTTCATCACGCAGCGCCTTCAGCTTGGTGGCCGCCAGATCCATTGCCTCTTCCCAAGTCGCCTCGCGGAAATGGGTCGACAGATTACCCGGATCGACGTTCAGGCCCTTTTCTGGCGCACCCTCACGACGGATCAGCGGCTTGGTCAGGCGGTGCGGGTGGTGGATATAGTCAAAGCCAAAGCGGCCTTTGACACACAGGCGACCTTCGTTCGCAGGACCGTTGATGCCCTCGACATACTTGACCTTGCCGTCCTTGACCTTCAGCGAGACTTTGCAGCCGACGCCACAGAACGGGCAGACGCTTTCGGTCTCGGAATCGTAGTCTTTGCTGTCGCCTTGCTGGTTGTCGTCCAACACAGTTGCTGGCATCAGCGCACCGGTTGGACAGGCCTGAACACATTCACCACAGGCAACACAGGTCGAATCCCCCATCGGGTCGTTCTGGTCAAACACCACCTGCGCGGTGTGTCCACGACCGGCCATGCCGATCACATCATTCACCTGCACATCGCGGCAAGCCCGGACGCAGAGGTTGCAGTTGATGCAGGCGTCCAGATTGACACGCATCGCGACATGGCTGTCATCCAACAGCGGAATTTTCGCGGCTTCTTTCGCCGGGAAGCGGCTGTCGTTGACATCGTTCAGCTTGGCCATGTCCCAGAAGTGACTGGACACATCATGCGGCTGCTCAGGCTGATCCGAGACCAGCAGTTCCATGACCATTGCGCGCGATTTCTCGGCCCGATCACTATCGGTTTTTACCACCATTCCGTCCGCAGCCGGACGGATGCACGAGGCGACCAGCGTGCGCTCGCCTTCAACTTCGACCATACAGGCGCGGCAGTTGCCATCGGGTTTGTAGCCCGGTTGCGGTTTATGGCACAGGTGCGGAATGGTGAACCCCTGCCCCTTGGCGGCTTCCCAGATGGTCCAGCCTTCGGGCACGGTGACATCATCGCCGTTCAGGTTGAAGGTGACGGTTTTGTTCGGGCTTGCATCAAGCATGGCTCTGTCTCCCTCAGATTTCGTCGGCGAAGTGTTTCATGACCAGGCGGATCGGGTTCGGGGCCGCCTGCCCCAGCCCGCAGATCGAGGCATCACCCATGACCTGACACAAATCTTCCAGCAGGTCCTGATCCCATTTGTCGGCCTGCATCAGCTTGACCGCCTTTTCGCAGCCTGCCCGGCAGGGTGTGCACTGACCGCAGCTTTCATCTTCGAAAAACCGCAGCATGTTCAGCGCCGCATCGCGGGCGGTATCCTGATCTGACAGAACCACCACGGCAGCAGAGCCGATAAACGTGCCCAACGGCTGCAGCGTGTCAAAATCCAGTGGCACATCGTCGATGGATGCGGGCAGCAGGCCCGAAGACGGCCCACCCGGTTGATAGGCCTTGAAGGTCTGCCCCGCGGCCATACCTCCGGCGGCCTCGATCACGTCCAGAATGGTCGATCCTGCGGGCAGCAGGTAAACGCCCGGCTCGGCCACGCGGCCCGAGACCGAATAGCTGCGCAGACCCTTACGGCCATTCTTTTCGGTGCTGTTCAGGCATTCCGGCCCCTCGCGGCAGACCTTGGTGACCCAGTAGAGCGTCTCGACATTGTGTACCAAGGTTGGACGATTGAAGACCCCCACCTGCGCCACGAACGGAGGGCGGTGACGCGGCAGGCCCTTTTTGCCCTCGATCGACTCGATCATCGCGGATTCTTCACCGCAGATATAGGCGCCAGCACCCCGGCGCAGATCGATATAACCTTTTTCAACGATCCCAGCCTCTTCCAACGCGGCAATCTCTCGACGCAGGATTTCCAGAACGGCCGGGTATTCGTCGCGCATGTAGATGAAGCAGGTCTCAGCCTCGACCGCCCATGCAGCGATCAGCATGCCTTCTAGAAAGACATGCGGCTGGCGCTCCAGATAATAGCGGTCTTTGAAGGTGCCGGGTTCGCCCTCATCGCCGTTCACCGCCAGATAGCGGGTACCTTCGTTCATGCGAACAAAGCCCCATTTCTTGCCCGACGGGAAGCCAGCACCACCCAGACCGCGCAGGCCCGAGGCCAGGACGTCTTCCTGCACCTTCTCCCAGTCGCCGCTGTCGCGCAGCTCTTTCAGCTTGGCGTAGCCACCGTTTTTGGCATAGGCGGCAAAGGTTTCATAGTCGGGCAGATGTGCGTGGGTGTCACTGGCGGCAATCGCGGCCTTTACCTTTTCGGGGGTCGCGTGATCGATATGGTTGTGGCCAATCTCAAGCACCGGCGCCGTATCGCAGCGTCCCATGCAGGGCGCGCGGAGGACGCGCACCTGCGATGCATCCAACCCATCCTCGAGCGCCTTTTGCAACTGCTGGGCCCCAGCCATTTCACAGGACAGGGAATCACAGACACGGATTGTCAGCGCAGGCGGAGGTGCTTCATCCTCTTTCACCACATCGAAATGGGCGTAGAAAGTGGCAGTCTCATAGATCTCGGCCTGGCCCACGCGCATCTCGACGGCCAAAGCGGCGATGTGATCGGCGCTGATATGGCCGTGTTCGTCCTGGATCAAATGCAGAAATTCAATCAGCAGATCGCGGCGGCGCGGGCGGTCGCCCAGCAGGCGCGATATCTCGGCCTGTGCCTCATCCGTGAACTGACGGCCTTTGGGCGTGTGCCGCCCTTTGCCTTTACCTGACTTCCAGACGCCCCTGGGTGCGCCTGATGGCTTGGTATCTAATGGTGCCATGATGCCCTCCGATTGAGGTTTGGTCTCTCATCAGGTTAGCATATCGTCAAATCGCATATCACTATCGCACGATAACGACAGGTTATCACCGTAAAGACGCCACGACGGCGCGCAATGCCGCAACCGTCGGCAATTCGGGATCGCGCGTGAGGGTCGCCAGACAAATCGGTTTACTTACAACAGGATCGATCAGCGGCAGTACCTTCGTGCCTTTGAGTTCTCCCAACGCCCGCACCAGAACGCGGGGCACAACGGTTGCGGCCAGACCCTCGCGGGCCATAACCATCGACGCGGTAAATCCGCTGGTTTCTGCCACCACATGCGGATGAAGACCCTGTTCTGAAAATATCCGATCCAGAATGCGCCGATTCTGCATTTGCGGCTCCAGCAGGCTGATTGGAAAATCAGCCACCCGCGCCCAGGGAATCGGCCCGGTTTCACCCGTCATGTGCGCGGGGATCAGCAGGACATAGGTCTCTTCATACAAGGGCTGAACCTGACGCAGGTCGGTGCCGATACTATCGCCATAAGTCACGCCAGCATCCAGACTGCCCTCGTCAAGCCGATGCTGAATGGCATTGGCTGACATGGTTTCGATCCGGGACAGGATGCGAGGATGGGCCTGCTGCAGCCGTTTGATCAAGCGGCCCGTAAATGCGGTCGCAGTGGGGATCACACCGAAAATCAGCGTGCCGGTGATTTCACCGCGGGTTGCCAAGACCTGCTGTTCCAGCGCTTTGGCATCATCCAGAATGCGGCGTGCCCGACGAACAATCATCTCGCCTTCTTCGGTCAGACCTTGAAACCGATTGGCGCGGCGCACGATTGACACACCCAACCGATCTTCGAGATTGCGGATGCGCATCGAAAACGCGGGCTGAGATATCCCGCATTCCTCGGCCGCTTTGGCAAAGTGTCGGTGCCGCGCCAAAGCGCTGAGCAATTGCAGGTCGCGAATCTCGATCACTCTGGGCCTCGGCGTGCTGACAGGTGGGGCAGGATAACCTTCTCTGGCTGCAGGAAAAGACCCTTATTGATCAGGTGTTGAACAAGAAGTGCATCACGTCACCGTCCTTGACAACATAACCTTTGCCTTCGGCCCGCATCTTGCCAGCCTCTTTGGCCCCCTGTTCCCCATCGGCCGCGATATAGTCGTCATAAGCGATGGTTTCAGCGCGGATGAAACCCTTTTCGAAATCACCATGAATAACACCAGCCGCCTGTGGCGCGACCGTTCCTGTCCGAATGGTCCACGCACGGGCCTCTTTCGGGCCAACAGTGAAATAGGTTTCCAGCTTGAGCAAATCGTAACCGGCGCGGATCAGGCGGTCGAGACCAGGTTCTTCCAGACCCATCTCCTCAAGGAACATCTGGGCTTCGTCCTCTTCCAGCAGGCTGATCTCTTCTTCGATCTTGGCGCTGATGATGACGTGAGAATTGCCCTGTGCAGCGGCCATTTCAGCGACGCGGGTCGAATATTCATTTCCCTCCGCCGCTTCTTCTTCCGACACGTTGCAGACATAAAGCACAGGCTTTGTCGTCAGCAGCTGCAGCATCTTCCAGGCTTTTGAATCCTCATCGCTGACCTCGACCAGACGCGCGGGTCTGCCACTTTCCAGCATTGCCTGCGCTTCGGCCAACAGACGTTCCTGCTGCTGGGCTTCCTTGTCGTTGCCTTTAAGCTTGCGCACCAAGTTTGCGCGGCGTTTTTCAATACTTTCCAGATCCGCCAGCATCAGTTCAGTCTCGATGGTATCAGCATCTGCCACCGGATCGACGCGCCCGTCGACATGGGTCACATCACCATCTTCGAAACATCGCAGGACATGAGCTATTGCGTCGGTTTCGCGGATGTTGGCCAGAAACTGATTGCCCAGCCCTTCCCCCTGCGAGGCGCCTTTGACCAGACCTGCAATATCCACAAAAGTCATCCTTGTCGGGATGATCTGTTTCGAGCTTGCAATCGCCGCCAGCTTGTCCAGCCGATCATCAGGCACGGCCACGTCGCCCACATTGGGTTCAATCGTGCAGAACGGGAAATTCGCAGCCTGAGCGGCCGCGGTTTTGGTCAGCGCGTTGAAGAGGGTCGATTTGCCCACATTCGGCAAACCCACAATTCCCATTTTAAAGCCCATGGTGGTCTCCTGATGCCATTCGCGGCTGCTTCTAGGCAGGTCAGGCTCAATGCGCAAGCGGTTGGCAGGCAACACTCAATTGAGCCTGTTTGGACACATCACAATAATGTTCGGTAGTTTTCGATGCTTGTTTGCTTGTGTAAATCTGAAAATGCGCTTTAAAGTCACCACTTAGCGAACGACATCAACAACAAATTGCGTATAGATTGATATGAAGACACTCCTTTTAGTTTCCGCTGTGGCCATTGGCGCCGCGACCGCTGCGCCTGCGCAATCCATCATATTTGGCGCTGGATATGCAGATTATTCGGACAGTATGTCCGAGGATCAGGCTATTTTGTCCCTGGAATACCAACACAGTCCCTTTCATCAAGCGACGCGGTTCAGTGCCACTTGGGGTGCTGCTTTGTCGGTCGACGCTGATGGCGACACACATATTGGCGCTGGGCTGATCGGCGTCTATACGCTGGGTGATCGCTGGTTTGTCGAGGGCAGCGTCATGCCCGGGTATTATGACGAAGGAAATGATCTGAACGATCTGGGCGGTAGCTTTCAGATCCGCAGCCTGCTGGGCCTTGGCTATACCTTGAACAGCGGCAACAAGATTTCGGTCGCGGTGACACATAAATCCAATGCCAGCACCCAGGACGAAAATCCCGGGGTGAACGCTCTTTTGCTGCGGTATCATTACGCGTTCTAATCCATTCGCAACGAGGCGGGATTGATTTTCGGTCAAAGTTTCTGCACATCAGGTCCAAACCTGTTTGCAAGGACATCTGATGAGCCGTATCGACGCAAAGTTTGCCGCACTGAAAGCCGAGGGCAAAAAAGCCTTTGTCGCCTATATCATGGCCGGAGACCCTGACTATGAAACCTCGCTTGAGGTGGTCAAGGGTTTGCCGGGAGCTGGTGTCGATGTGATCGAGCTGGGCCTGCCCTTCACCGACCCAATGGCCGATGGCCCCACGATTCAACTGGCGGGACAACGCGCATTGGACGGCGGCATGACGTTGCAGCGCACGTTGGATTTGGCGCGCACCTTCCGTGAGACCGACGACACCACGCCGATTGTTTTGATGGGATATTACAATCCAATCTATAGCCGCGGCGTTGATACGTTCCTTACGGATGCAAAAGCTGCCGGTATCGACGGGCTGATTGTTGTCGACCTGCCACCTGAAGAAGATGACGAGCTGTGCCTGCCTGCACAGGCCGCCGGATTGAACTTCATCCGTCTGGCGACACCAACAACAGATGACAAGCGCCTGCCCCGTGTTTTGCAGAACACGTCGGGCTTCGTTTATTACGTGTCAATCACGGGTATTACCGGCGCGGCCGAGGCAGAAGCTCAGGATGTCGGACCCGAGGTTGCGCGGATCAAATCGCAGACCGACCTGCCAGTAATCGTCGGATTCGGCATCAATACACCGGAAAAGTCACGTACCATTGCAAGTGTGGCAGATGGGGCTGTTGTGGGCTCGGCCATTGTCGGTCAAATCGGGGCCGGAAAGCCGGTCGCCGAAGTGCTAGAGTTTGTGAAGACCCTATCTGACGGAGCTCACTCGGCCTAAGCCTCTAACAACAACTTCAAACGCTTCTTTAGCCGCAGTTTGCCTCAGGCCAGCTGCGGTTTTTGATATCCGGACAGCGTTGCGGCTGGTCGAAAAAATTGGTAACAAAACCTAACCAATATCATCAAGGCCGTGTGCAATGACCGTCATCACCACAATCGAAGACCTGAAACGCATCTACCAACGCCGCGTCCCCCGGATGTTCTATGACTACGCCGAAAGCGGAAGCTGGACGGAACAAACGTTTCGGGAAAACACCTCGGATTTCGAGAAGATTCGCCTGCGCCAGCGGATCGCAGTGGATATGGCCGGGCGTTCAACGGCGTCTCAGATGATTGGCGAGGACGTTTCGATGCCCGTGGCGCTTGCGCCTGTGGGCCTGACCGGGATGCAGCACGCCGATGGCGAAATGAAAGCTGCCAAAGCCGCTGAGAAGTTCGGCGTGCCCTTTACCCTTTCAACAATGTCGATCAATTCGATCGAAGATGTGGCAGGCCACACCGACAAACCGTTCTGGTTTCAGTTGTACACTATGAAAGACGAAGACTATGTCAGCCGTCTGATCCAACGCGCCAAGGATGCAAAATGTTCGGCGCTGGTGATTACGCTGGACCTGCAGATCTTGGGGCAACGTCACAAGGACCTAAAAAACGGGTTGTCCGCCCCGCCGAAACTGACCGCAAAAACCATCGCAAACCTGATGACCAAATGGGCTTGGGGCATTGAGATGCTCGGTGCCCATCGACGAGAGTTCGGAAACATAGTGGGCCATGTCGAAGGCGTCTCGGACGCTTCATCGCTGGGCGCATGGACAGCAGAGCAGTTTGATCCAAGCCTGGATTGGACCAAGGTGGAAAAACTGATGGAGCAATGGGGTGGTAAGGTCATTCTGAAAGGAATACTTGACGCCGAGGATGCCAAGATGGCGGCAAAACTGGGGGCTGATGCCATTGTTGTGTCGAACCATGGCGGTCGCCAGTTGGACGGTGCACTTAGTTCGATCCGCATGCTGCAGGAAATCCTGGATGCAGTCGGAAGCGACGTTGAGGTACACATGGACAGCGGAATCCGGTCCGGGCAGGACGTGCTGAAGGCGTTAGCTTTGGGGGCCAAAGGCACATATATCGGCCGCGCATTTGTCTATGGTCTAGGCGCTATGGGGCAAAAAGGCGTGACCACCGCGCTCGAGGTGATCGAAAAGGAATTGGACACCACGATGGCCCTGTGCGGTGAGCGAAACGTGGGCGATCTGGGGCGGCACAACCTGCTGATCCCGGAAGATTTTGGCGGGCGCTGGCAGGATTGATCCGTCTTTGCGTCTAAGCGGCTAAAAATCGCTTTCCAAACCCAATGAATCAAGCTATGGACGCCGCTTCACGCGGGTATACAGCCTTGGAGGATGCCCGCCCTAGCATTGGAGATATATCATGGCTGGTGAGATTCCTGATCTCGTAGCTCTGGAACGGACGGGGACAGGCAAGGGCGCCGCTCGTCAAACACGCCGCGACGGCATGGTTCCGGGCGTTGTATTTGGCGGCGACAAAGACCCGCTGGCAATCCAGATCCCGTTCAACGAACTGTTCAAGCGCCTGAAAGCGGGTCGGTTCAAGTCGACGCTGTGGAACCTGAAGGTTGACGGTCACGAAGACGTTCGCGTTATCTGCCGCGACGTTCAGCGTGATGTCGTCAAAGATCTGCCGACACACCTGGACCTGATGCGCCTGCGCCGGACCACCAAGATCGCGCTGTTCATCCCGGTTGAGTTTATCAACGAAGAAGAAGCTCCCGGCGTCAAGAAGGGCGGCGTTGTGACCGTTGTCCGTCCTGAAGTTGAGTTGGTTTGCACAGCAGGCGAGATCCCTGAAAAGATCACCGTTGATCTGACCGGCATGAACATCAACGACGTTGCGACCATTTCGTCTGTTGAGCTGCCAGCTGGCACCAAGCCGACCATCGACCGTGATTTCGTGATCGCCAACATCTCGGCACCGACAGGTCTGGCGACAGACGACGATGAAGAAGGTGAAGATGAAGTCGCAGCTGACGAAGTCGAAGTCGTCGGACAGGAAGAAGAAGAATAAATCCGGATACCACTATCCAGATTTTCTAACGGGGCTCTTCTTAGAGCCCCGTTTTTTGTTGCAACTTCGATGATCAACGCAGTTTTGCCTAACCGGCTTCTTCGGCCAAGCCATAGATGGCCGTAAGTCATCCCGTGATTTTCAAACCGGCCCATCTGGATTTTCGAACGAAATCCGGGCATGAGGGGGCAGACGAACTTTGACCTGTGGGGCAGCACAATGAAACTATTTGTCGGACTGGGAAATCCGGGGCAGAAATATGCCCGGAACCGGCA
The DNA here is from genome assembly GCF_947489545.1 of uncultured Ruegeria sp. Taxonomy (NCBI): domain Bacteria; kingdom Pseudomonadati; phylum Pseudomonadota; class Alphaproteobacteria; order Rhodobacterales; family Roseobacteraceae; genus Ruegeria; species uncultured Ruegeria sp. Next base: position 70,928 of record NZ_CANLDZ010000013.1, read on the forward strand.
CAATATTGGTTTCATGGCCTTGGACCAAATTGCCGAGGATCACGGGTTTGGCCCATGGAAATCAAAGTTTCAGGGCGACATCGCAGAAGGTCGGTTGGGCACTGAGAAAGTCCTGCTGCTGAAGCCGCAAACCTTCATGAACCGTTCGGGTCAGTCAGTGGGCGAAGCGATGCGTTTCTACAAGCTCGACTCAACCGACGTGACAGTTTTTCACGACGAATTGGACCTTATCCCCGGCAAGGTGCGTGTTAAGGCCGGTGGTGGTCATGCCGGGCACAATGGCTTGCGTTCCATCCACGAGCATATCGGCGCGGCCTATGACCGGGTTAGGTTGGGTATCGGGCACCCTGGTCGAAAAGAAATGGTCTCACCCTATGTGCTTAGTGATTTTGCGAAGTCCGAGGGCGACTGGCTAAGCGCGGTATTGCGCGGTGTTTCGGACGGCGCCAATCATTTGGCACAGGATGAAGGCGGGAAATTCATGAACGCCGTCGCCTTGCGCACAGCACCGGCGCGGTCATCCAAGACCCCTGCGCCCGCCAAAACCGATTCTAAACCTGAAGCAAAGCCAGAACCGCTGAGCGACGATCGTTCAACCATGCAGAAGCTTCTGGACAAGTTCAAATAGGCGCGCCTCACCTTTCCGTAACGTCTTGATTGCGGATTGAACCGTCCCGCGTTCCAATGCTGAGCGAAGAGGGAGGCATCATATGAGAACGGTTATCAAGTGGCTGCTGCGGATTGTTCTGGCATTGGTGCTGGCCGCAGTTGTTGTCGGTGCTTGGAAACGCGAAGAAATACAGCGCCTGATGGCCGTGAACTCGCTGTTCTACGAAGAAAAGATTGTCCACAACTTTTCGCATATGAACGAGGCTTTCCTGACAGTTGATTTGCCGCGCGGCAATGCCCCGACGTCCGAGCTGTCATATGGTGCCGGCTTTGAGCTGCCCGAAGGCACCGATACCTGGATTGATGAACGATCCGTCACATCCTTGCTGATAATGCAGGACGGGCGCATTCGGTTCGAAGAATACTACTTAGGCACTTCGCCCGAAGACCGGCGGATCTCGTGGTCAGTTGCCAAAAGCTATCTGTCGGCCCTGCTCGGGGTTCTGATAGACGAAGGCGCGATCGCGTCGCTGGACGATCGGGTCGTCGATTACGCTCCTCAGTTGAACGGCAGCGCTTACGAAGACGCAACGATCCGAAATGTGCTGAACATGGCCAGCGGCGTCACCTTTGACGAAGACTACCTGGATCCGAAATCAGACATCAACCGTATGGGCCGTGTCGTCGCGCTGGGTGGAGAGCTGGATGATTTTGCAGCCTCGTTGCAGGACAGCTTCGCGAACCCGGGCGAAACCTGGCAATACGTGTCGATCGACACTCATGTGATTGGCATGGTGATCCGCGGCGCAACGGGGCGCAGCGTGTCCGAGCTGTTGACCGAAAAGATCACTGAACCACTCGGACTCGAACGCGATGGTTACTACATCACTGACGGGGCTGGAGTGGCATTTGTGCTGGGCGGATTGAACTTTACTACCCGAGATTTTGCCCGTTTCGGACAAATGATCCTACAAAATGGCACCCATAACGGGCAACAACTTGTGCCAGCAGAATGGATCGCCGACGCTACGCGAGCCAGCGCACCAACCAAACCTGACCAGACAGGTTATGGCTATCAATGGTGGATACCGGTTGGCGCGCAGGATGGAGAGTTCCTAGCCCGCGGTGTCTATGGGCAATACATTTACTTTGATCAACCTCGCGGTGTGCTGATCGTCTCAACCGGGGCGGATCGAAAATTCCGTGAGCCGGGTGTAAATAATCAGAATATCGAAATGTTCCGCAATATCGCCCGAAACCTGTAAGATGCATCTATGCAAAAGCAAGACAGTGTAAACGTACTGGGGGGCGTGTTGGCCCCCTGCTCCCGCGATCCGCTGACGGGTTTCTTTCGGGATGGGGCCTGCAACACCTGCCCCGAAGATCAAGGCAGCCATACCGTGTGCGCCGTCATGACTGCCGAGTTCTTGGCGTTTTCAAAATATGTCGGCAATGACCTGAGCACACCCAGGCCCGAGTTCGATTTTGCCGGCCTCAACCCCGATGACAGTTGGTGCCTGTGCGCCAGCCGATTTCTGCAGGCCCATGACGAAGGGTGCGCGCCCAAAGTGCATCTGGAGGCCACCCATAAGCGCGCATTGGATATTGTGCCGCTGACTATTCTGCAGCAACACTCCGTCAACGTGGATTGACGCCTGGTTCAGAATACTCTCTATGGCCCATAGCCAGCCAACATTCTTTTCAGCCAGCCTAAATGATGAACGAATGAGGTTTGACATGAGCTTTATTGCTATGAACCGCTTCAAGGTCCGTCCGGGCAGCGAAGCAGATTTCGAACACGTCTGGAAAGAGCGTCAGAGCCGCCTGAACGAACTACCGGGATTTCAGGAATTCCGTTTGCTGAAAGGGCCGGAAGGGGACGCTTATCGCCTTTACTCCAGCCATGTCATCTGGGACCGCCGCGAAGACTTCGAGGCATGGACCAAATCGGAACAGTTCCGCGATGCGCATAGAAACGCCGGAAACAGCAACACCCAATCCGCCCTGATGGGTCCACCGCAGTTCGAGGGGTTCGAAACCGTCCTACACGAAGGCTGACAAGGTCCTGAAAACCGAACGGGACTGGTTACGGGATTGTTAGTTTCTCATCAAAACCATCGACACAAGTCGATCTGGCGCTTAAACCGCTCTAGCCAAGTATCCCCGAGACGTACGCGACGGCGGGCCAGTCGGGAAACTGTGTTGCGCTTCCAAAAGCCAACCTGATTCTGCGAGCATCTCAGCGACTTTCTCTGGCCTGTATGAACGGTGCCGCCATTGAAACCAAATGATTGCGTTGCACCAATGCGGCTTACTGACAACGAGCCAGAGCTTGGCAGTTGGGGCCGCCAAATCGCGCATTTGGCGCAGTGCCAATATTGGATCTTGGCAGTGTTCCAAAACATGTGCGGCCAACACGCAATCAAAGGGGTCGGTTGACCGAAAATCTTCCAACCGGGTTTTGGCTGTTTCCGCAGCCATGCCCCTACGGCTCAACGCCTGCTCCGCACGCATTAGCATCTTGCCGGAGGGTTCCATCAAGGTGACCCGACCCTCAGAGCGTATTACTGCGCGCGCTTCGGCAAAGGCGCCAGTACCGCACCCGACGTCCAGTGCATTGTAACCAAGGTCCTCAGGCGACCCCCCCGAGAGAAATCCTAAATACGCGTCGAAGTAGCCAAGCAGCCGCATCTTGTCCGCCCACCCGTGGGCGGCGGCGTCATATTTCTGGTCAAGCCGCGCAGGGAATGATGAGGAGGAATCGCCCATGCCACAAAGCCTGGCACGAAACGCACCGGAGGGCAAAGCCCGGATGGGCTCAGCCGGCGGAACGTCCTTCGGTATCCGACATGTCAAAGTTCAGGTACTTGGCAACCGTCTGCACATCCTTATCACCGCGTCCACACATGTTCATGCAGATGATGTGATCCTTTGGCAGTTCAGGCGCGATTTTCATCACATGGGCAAGGGCGTGGCTGGGTTCCAAGGCCGGGATAATGCCTTCGGTCGCACAGCACAGCTGGAATGCCTCCAGCGCCTCGACATCGGTGATCGAGACATATTGCGCACGGCCAATTTCATGCAGCCACGAATGTTCTGGCCCGATGCCGGGATAGTCCAGACCAGCCGAGATCGAATACCCTTCGAGAATCTGGCCATCATCGTCCTGCAAAAGATAGGTTCGATTGCCATGCAGAACCCCTGGACGCCCCCCTGTCAGCGAGGCGCAGTGCTCCATCTTTTCGTTAACGCCTTTGCCACCTGCTTCAACGCCAATGATGTTCACGGATTTGTCGTCCAAGAACGGATAAAACAGGCCCATCGCGTTCGACCCGCCACCGATGGCGGCAATGATCGTGTCAGGCAGACGGCCTTCGGCCCTATGCATCTGTTCCTTGGCTTCTTTGCCGATGATCGATTGGAAATCGCGAACCATCGCCGGATAAGGGTGCGGGCCCGCCACTGTGCCGATGCAATAGAACGTGTCGCGCACGTTGGTGACCCAATCGCGCAGCGCATCATTCATTGCATCTTTCAGCGTCCCACGGCCCGAGGTTACCGGAATCACCTCGGCCCCCAGCAAGCGCATGCGGAACACGTTTGGTGCTTGGCGCTGCACGTCATGCGCGCCCATATATACCACGCATTTCAGACCAAATTTGGCGCAGACCGTGGCCGTTGCCACTCCGTGCTGCCCGGCGCCCGTTTCAGCAATGATCCGGGTCTTACCCATGCGACGCGCCAAGATGATCTGACCAAGCACATTGTTGATCTTGTGGGCGCCCGTATGGTTTAGCTCATCCCGCTTAAGGTAAATTTTCGCACCACCCAGATGATCGGTCAGGCGTTCGGCGAAATACAGTGGTGAGGGTCGGCCTACATAGTTGGCCCAGAGATCATCCATCTCAGCCCAGAATGTCGCGTCGTCCTTGGCCTTCTCATACTCTTCTTCCAGTGACAGGATCAGCGGCATCAGCGTTTCGCTTACGAACCGCCCGCCAAAAATGCCGAAGCGCCCCTGCTCGTCAGGACCGGACATGAAGGAATTGAAAAGATCGTTGGCCATGGGTGACTCCCTCGTCGTACGTGTTGTTCATAGGAGGTGACGGCAGGATTTGCCATCGCAAAACGCATCATTCCGCAGCGCGAATATGCTGACACCAATAGCGTAAGGCCAGTTCCGCAGACGGAATCTCGCTGCATTCAAAATGAAAGAACCTGTTCACCTGTGCCAGGCGGTTTGCGGCCAGCATCACACGCCGGTGCGGGCCGGATTGCGCGTATGCCCGCATCGCTTCGGCATCACGCCAAACACTCAGCGAGAAATAAAGTGCGTCCTGACGAAAAACTTCAGCATGCATACACAGATGATCGTCCTGCGCCTGGCGCAGAGCCCGATTGGCCCGCCAGTAGAACTCGGGTGCAGAGTACCAGTGTTTCAAAGACAAACCGCCGATCGCCGCCAGCATCATGATCCCCCCTGTTCAAGGGATACGCGGGGCAGTTTGGGTCAGATCACTTTAGAGCCGCTGCAAAAGCGCTGATCAGGCCAACGTCTTTGACGCCCGGCGCGCTTTCCACGCCAGACGAAACATCGACCTGCCGCGCACCGGTCATTCGAACCGCCTCGGCTACGTTGTCAGGCGTCAATCCGCCGGCCAGCATCCACGGCCGCTGCCAGTATTTTCGCCCGGCCAGCAATCGCCAATCAAATGCCAGCCCATTGCCCCCCGGCAATTCCGAGTTGCGGGGCGGTTTAGCATCGACCAGCAACTGATCGGCCACTTCGGAGAACAGATCAATGGCCGTTAAATCTTCGGCCTCTGCGATGCCGATGGCCTTCATCACCGGAAGTCCAAAACGCTCTCGTATCTCAGCCACACGGTCGGGGCTCTCCTTGCCATGCAGCTGCAACATGTCCAAAGGGACCGTCGAGACGATACGGTCCAGGTCTTCATCTGTCGCATTCACCACCAAGGCGACCTTTGCGACGCCGGCAGGAACCAATTGCGCCAGGTCGGCTGCGGTTTGCAATTGAAGATGTCGTGGCGATTTCGGGAAGAAGACAAACCCAACATAGCCAGCCCCGGCCTCTACCGCAGCGCGCACATGTTCGGGTGCGGTCAGACCGCAAATTTTGAGCCTTACATCATCGGACATTGAGCGGCCTCAGCTAGCCTCGTCCAGCAGCGCCAGAACGTCGTCCTGACCTTCATTCTGCTTTTTCTTGAGCTTTTTGACTTCGCGCTCAAGCTTGCGCACTTCACTTTTCTTGGCGGTCGCGTCGCGACGATGCTTATGTTCGCGCAGCCATTCCCAAAGGAAGCCGATGACAAGACCGGCAACCACACCACCCAGAACCACCACAAACAGCGGTAAGGATGTTGCCAGGTTAAAGCCCAAAAGCTCAGCCAGAGCGTCAGGCATCAGTTTCAGTTCCACTGACTGAACATTTGCCAACGACACTGAAATCAGGATGATTCCAAGCACCGCCAGAAAAGCATATCGAAGATAGCGCATCATAACGTCAGGCTTTACCGTTCAATCGATCCCTGAGCAACTTGCCAGTCTTAAAAAAAGGTACACATTTTTCTTCGACCTGAACGGTTTCCCCTGTCCGAGGATTACGGCCAACGCGGGCGTCCCGTTTCTTAACGGAAAACGCGCCAAACCCGCGCAGTTCGACTCGGTCGCCCCGCGCCATGGAATCTGTGACTTCTTCAAAAACGGTATTCACGATCCGCTCGACATCGCGCTGATAGAGATGCGGGTTTTCGTCGGCGATTTTTTGAATCAATTCTGAACGGATCATACGTGATACCCTCCCAGGCGGCCGGTTTAACATGTCTATTGTTCTGACAGTATAGGAAAAAACCCGGAACGGGGGAACGTAAAGTCTTCACCTCAGAGGATCATTTTTGCTCAAACTCACGCGAATCTTTGCCGGTCGGCGGTATTTCCACACGTAATACGTGAATGATAGCCAAGTTAAGCCGAGATTTCAGAACATATTGATTCGCAACAAAAACGGCCCCGCGCTGCTGCGCGGGGCCGAGAATTCGTCTTCAAGACGCTGCCTTAGCTTAGTCGCCAGATTTCAGCGCCGCGCCCAGGATGTCGCCCAGCGACGCGCCCGAGTCGGAGGAACCGTACTGTTCCACGGCCTCTTTCTCCTCGGCGATTTCGCGTGCCTTGATCGACAGGCCAAGACGACGGGTCTTGCTGTCAACATTGGTGACGCGAACGTCGATCTTGTTACCGACCGAGAAGCGCTCGGGGCGCTGTTCGGCGCGGTCACGCGACAGATCGGAACGGCGGATAAAGGACTTCATGCCTTCGTATTCCACCTCGATGCCGCCATCTTCGATCGCAGTAACTTCGACAGTGATGATCGAGCCACGCTTCACGCCGCCCACGGCTTCGGCGAACTTGTCACCGCCAAGGGCTTTGATCGACAGCGAGATACGCTCTTTCTCGACATCCACTTCAGACACAACGGCCTGTACCACGTCGTTCTTGTGGTAGTTCTGGATGGCATCCTCGCCACGTTCGTCCCAGGACAGGTCCGACAGGTGAACCATGCCGTCGATGTCGCCTTCGAGGCCAATGAACAGACCGAATTCAGTGATGTTCTTGACTTCGCCTTCGACTTCGGTGCCCTCGGGGTGTGTTTCTGCAAACACTTCCCATGGGTTGCGCTGAGTCTGCTTCAGGCCCAGGGAAACGCGGCGCTTCGCACCGTCGATTTCCAAAACCATGACGTCAACTTCTTGGCTGGTCGAAACGATTTTGCCGGGGTGGACGTTTTTCTTGGTCCAGGACATCTCGGACACGTGTACCAGACCTTCTACACCAGCTTCCAGCTCGACGAACGCGCCGTAGTCGGTGATGTTGGTAACGCGACCCTGATGGACCGAGCTGAGCGGGTACTTGGCAGCAACCAGATCCCACGGATCGTCCTGCAGCTGCTTCATGCCCAGGCTGATACGGTGAGTTTCCTTGTTGATCTTGATGACCTGTACGTTGATGGTCTCGCCGATCGTCAAGATCTCGGACGGGTGGTTCACACGACGCCACGCCATATCGGTAACATGCAGCAGGCCGTCAACGCCGCCCAGGTCAACAAATGCACCGTATTCGGTGATGTTCTTGACCACGCCTTCGACGGTCTGACCTTCGGTCAGGTTGCCGATAACTTCAGCGCGCTGTTCGGCACGTGATTCTTCCAGGATTGCGCGACGCGAAACAACGATGTTGCCACGACGGCGGTCCATTTTTAGAATCTGGAACGGCTGCTTCAGACCCATCAGCGGGCCTGCGTCACGCACGGGGCGAACATCAACCTGCGAACCGGGCAGGAACGCAACGGCGCCACCCAGATCGACGGTGAAGCCACCTTTGACGCGGCCAAAGATTGCACCTTCGACGCGCTGATCGTCGGCATATGCTTTTTCCAGACGGTCCCATGCCTCTTCACGGCGGGCCATCTCACGAGAGATGACGGCTTCGCCACGGGCGTTTTCTGCGGCGCGCAGGTAAACTTCTACCTCGTCACCAACAGCGATTTCAGGGGCTTCGCCGGGGTTTGCGAATTCTTTCAGATCAACGCGGCCTTCCATTTTGTAGCCGACGTCGATGATGGCCTGGCCCGCTTCGATCGCGAGAACCTTGCCTTTGACAACAGAACCCTCTTCGGGCGTGTCCATTTCGAAGCTTTCGTTCAGGAGGGCTTCGAATTCCTCCATGGTTGTATCAGCCATCTGGCAGTGTTTTCCTTTACAATACGTTTTTACTGGCCGAGCGGTTGTCTCCGCCGGTCTTGTTTCATGATGCCACCAGACGTGATCCCGGGCGTATCCGACTACACAAACACAAAGGGCCGAGGTAACCCGGCCCTGCTCAGATACGTCATCCGGACGTTGACCGCCCTTGTCGTGACAGCGCGCGTATAGGCCGTTTGACAGGATTGTGCAAGTGCAAAGCCCTGCGCTGTATGGGTTACAAGGAATTCGCCCGCCTGATTGGTTTAGGCATTCACCTCCCAGATACGTGCATCACGGCACAGCATTGACCGCTCGATCGCGTCCAGCCGTGCCAGCGCCGCCTCTGGATTGCGACCACCTCCGGCTTTTTCCCAGATTTTCAGTGCCGATGCGGGGCTCCAGGGCAGGCAAGCTTCGGCCAACCAGTGTCGTAACGTTGACGGAAGTGTATCGTAGGCCTGCATCGCGCGACCTTGACGCCTTCTGCGCTTCAGGTGGCTACGAAGGTTTCGGCCGGTTCGACGTCCACGCCATAAGTCACGTGAAGAAGCGATTGCAGCTGGCATTAACATATCTCTTTTCGGCATCGATTTAGGATATGTTATTATATTTCGTTTTCGGCGTGATCAAGAGGCATCACTCCTATCATCAACGCTGATGGTATCCCCTGCGGTTGCTTGGGCTTCCTCGCCTTTTTACCAAATTTTCTATCAGTTCATGCTGAAGGCGGAGATTTAATACCCCGCCCCCATCTTTGCCTCAGAAAACGCTCAGAACGGAGCGCAATGAACTTTTAGAAGAGTTGCAAATCCTTCGCGCCGCTTTGGATTTCGGCGAAGTTCGGCATGTTCTGGATGGCCACAGGTGCTGGCACCACGCCCGGCATCGCCACCGTCGGTTTCATCGCCGCCGCCATGCCACAGGCTGGTTGCTTCAACTCCCCTCGGATATCGCGCAGCAGCGTTTTGTGATCCGGCATCGTTTTGAGTATCTGCGCAAGGTCCACTTTCGCGCCCTTCCACCAATGGAACCAAATCGGTTTCTTCAATGGTCGCAGACGATCTCGGATGCCAGTACCATAGCCCGTGTCATAGACCTGCTTGCCCAAAAGAACCGTCTGATAAACGCGGAAGTTAAACAGCGTGGCGAACTCGATGTCATTTTCCAAGGGCAGGCGGTGCTGCCACAATTCCAAGTTCTCGGCCAACCGATCCGGTATCTTCATCTCGGTGCGTGCGTCGATCCAATATTGATCGTCCGTGCGATTGCCCAATCGATAGTGCAGACAGATAAAATCCAGAACCTCGTCATAGAGGTTGTTCATCTGCCGATTATATCTTGTCCGCAGGGACGGCGCGATGTCCCGCGTGGGCAAGTGCTCGGCGAACCAGCGCACCGCATGATCAACCATATGGATCGCAGTGCTTTCCAATGGCTCAATGAACCCGCCGGACAGACCGATCGCCAGACAGTTTTTGACCCAGGCATTGCGCACACGCCCAATGCGCATCGGGATCACGCGCGGCGTCGCGCCCTTGCCGCTGTCACCCAGCCACTCAAGGTATTCATCTGCCGCCTGATCATCCGTACGATGCGCGGATGAGAACACATAGCCCGTGCCCACACGGTTATAGAGTGGCACCCGCCACGTCCAACCTGCGCCAAGTGCGGTAGACCGTGTAAGACTTTCGATCTTCTCAGGGTCGGGATGCTCGATCTGCAACGCCAAGGCGCGATCGTTGGGTAGATAATCCGAGTAGTCCATAAACGGCTCGCCAAGTGCCTGATTGATGATCAACCCGCGGAACCCGGTACAATCTATGACCATCTCGATGTCATGGCGGCCATTGCGCTCCAACATCAAATGGCTGACGTTGCCCTGCTCATCCAGCTCAACCGATTTCACCTCGTCCTGGATATGCTCCACACCACGCTTGGTGCAAACCTTGGTGAGCATGCCTGCAAATTTCACCGCATCCAGATGATACGCGTAGCCAAATCGCTGCTCAAATTCAGGCTGACCCAAAGGCCGCGCGCCTTTGCAAAGGCGGGCCAGATCGTCATGCGGCGAGATGGACTGCGTAAAATCGCGATCCCCATTACCAAAGCGCAAGAAATACTCGGCAGCCTCCAACCCCTCTAGCATCTGGCCGTGGGCAAAGGGGTTCACGTAGTCAATGCGATTGCCCTTGGCATCCTTGTTCCAATTGCAAAACTTCACACCCAGCTTGAATGACGCGTTGGTCTCGCGGAAAAAATCCCGCTCTGAAATGCCCGCCTGACGGAGTGTGACCGGCATGCGCGGCACTGTCGCCTCACCTACACCCACGGTGGCGATATTTGGGCTTTCGATCAGGCAGATGCGTGGGCGATCCTTAGGCGCCGACGTGCGGGAGAGCACCATCTCAAGGATCAGCGCGGTCATCCAACCCGCCGTTCCGCCGCCCACAATTGTGATTTTGCGCAAACGATTATTCATGTTGTTCTGTCCCTGTTGGCTTGGGAATTGTTTAGCTCCCTCCCCTTTTTGGGGCTTGTGCGGAGGCTTTCCCTTATTGCTGTACGAAACTATACCAACTTTCCTGCATCCAGCTAGGGTCTATGACACTCTGGCCTGCATGCACGTCCGGTCCTGCGATCGGCAGTGACAGACCCCACGCCCCCGGCTCCGCACAAAAGTGCGTCCCTTAGAAATCAAAAGACGGTGTCGGAGAATTGTAGTCCGGCACGTCACAACTCAGGTTTGGGAACTCAACGAGCTGTGTGTTGTACCTGTTCAATGATCTCAATGGCCTTTGCCAGGGCGGCGTTGATGCTCAACTCCGATGTGTCTAGCAGAGCGGCGTCATCTGCTGGCTTCATCGGCGCAGTACTGCGTTCAGAATCCCGTGCATCCCGTTCACGAACATCCGCAAGAACCTGACCCCGCGTTACATCAGCGCCTTTTTCCTCCAACTCAAGAAACCGGCGTTCGGCCCGAACTTCGGCGCTGGCAGTCACGAACAGTTTGACGTCCGCATTCGGGCAAATGACGGTCCCGATGTCCCGCCCGTCCAAAACGGCGCCACCGGCGCGGCGGGAAAAAGCGCGCTGAAAATCAACCAATGCGGCCCGGACTTCGGGAATAACCGCGACTTTGGATGCGGCTTGCGCAATCTCAGCTGTCCGCAGATCGCCCTGATCTAGTTCCTCGGCGGTCAAAGCATGCGCAGCTTCGACAGGGTCGAGTCCTTGTAAAGTGTGCCGTCCAACCGCGCGATACAGCAACCCTGTGTCCAGATGCGCAAACCCAAAATGCGCAGCAATGGCTTTGGATATCGTTCCCTTGCCAGCCGCGGCCGGGCCGTCGATGGCAATTGTAAAGCTCACGTGCGTTGGACCTTGGCGCCCAGCGCGGCCATCAGCGGTTCGAAGATCGGGAATGATGTGGCTATGGGGCCTCCATCATCGACGGATACCGGGGTTTTGGCCCCCATGCCCATCACCATGAAAGACATCGCGATACGGTGATCCAGAAAGCTTTCACACGTCCCGCCGCCGGTAACGCCACCAATGCCCAGACCATCGACAGACCACCAATCGTCGCCCTCGTCTACGGTCACGCCATTTGCTCGCAAACCACGCGCCATCGCGTCGATGCGGTCGCTTTCCTTGACGCGCAACTCTTTTACGCCGCCCATCGTCGTCGTGCCGGTGGCATTCGCCGCAACCACCGACAGCACCGGGTATTCGTCAATCATTGACGCGGCACGTTCTGGTGGAACCTTGATGCCCCTCATATCCGGCGAATAGCGCGCGCGCAAATCGGCAACTGGCTCGCCGCCCTCTTCGCGTTCGTTTTCATAAGTCAAATTCGCGCCCATGTCGCGCAGCGTGGCAAACAACCCGGCGCGGGTCGGGTTCAGGCCAATTCCGGGGATCAGAACGTCGGAACCGGGGGTGATCAAGGCCGCGCAAACGGGGAATGCTGCGCTGGACGGGTCACGCGGCACAGCAATCACTTGCGGTTTCAGTTCAGGACGCCCCGTCAAGGTAATCACACGGCCTTCGTCGGTGTCCTCGACGGTGATTTCTGCGCCAAACCCAGCCAACATCCGTTCGGAATGGTCTCGGGTGGCCTCTTTTTCGATCACCACAGTCTTGCCCGGGGCATTCAAACCCGCCAGCAGAACTGCAGACTTCACCTGAGCAGAAGGAACGGGCACTTCGTAGCGCACGGGAACCGGTTCAGCCGCACCTACGATGGTCATGGGAAGTCGTCCACCCGAACGCCCAACTGATTGCGTTCCAAACAAGGCCAGCGGGTCGGTGACACGCGCCATGGGGCGTTTGTTCAGGCTGGCATCGCCGGTGAACGTTGCCGATATCGGACAGGTTGCCATTGCGCCCATGATCAGGCGCACACCAGTACCGGAGTTTCCGCAGTCGATAACCTGATCAGGCTCGGCAAACCCGCCAACACCGACACCATGCACCGTCCATTCGCCGTTGCCGTCGTCCGTAACTTCGGCCCCGAAGGCGCGCATGGCTTTTGCCGTGTCCAAAACATCCTCGCCTTCCAGCAGGCCCGAGATTTTGGTCTCGCCCACAGCCATCGCGCCAAGGATCAGGGACCGGTGCGAAATCGACTTGTCGCCAGGCACCTCAGCCGTGCCGGCCAGCGGTCCGCAGGGATGAGAGGTCATCGGGATGGGCGTGCCGTGTCCGGACATGGGGGCTCCTTTTGCGCTACCGTTCTCAAGCCGATTAGCGAATTGGCCAAGTTTGGTCCAGCCTCAAAGGCTTTGTAAATCTCTGCCCAGGTGAAAAGCCTGTCCTGGCAGTAGAAAAAATACCGTTTTTGGGGTAAAATCCCAGCATTGATCTTTATCGATTTTAACTCAGTAAACAGTTGAAGGACTAAATTATGACCGATGCTCCATCCCTGCTGGCCAGAGGTCCCAGAATACTTTTTCACCCAACCGACCCGCACCAACCCGAAAGTGATATCGAAAAAAGGCTGGCGTTTCTTGTAGGTCTGGTTGCATTCGGCCTGCCGGTCATCCTGGCTGCCGGGGCCATCTTTGGCGGAAGCTGCTTTCGCGACAGCATCAGTCATTTCTATTATGCACAGTTTCTTGGACCGATCTTTGTTGGCCTGCTCTATTTCATCGGAGGGTTTTTGATCGCCTATACCGGCGAGATGTTCATTGAGGACAGGCTAAGCACGGTGGCTGGTGTCGGCGCCTTTATAGTGGCCTCAGTTCCAACGTTGGGCACGGGATGTGAAGGACAAGACAAATTCCTGTCCCGCGTTTTTGTTGAAGTAACAAACGGTGACCCCATAACCGTGACTGAGGCGAGCGATCAAGAGTTCTTCAACCTGTTCAGCACCGCCAGTAACTGGCATCTGTTCGCGGCTGGCATCTTGTTCATCTACCTCGCGCTTTATTGTCTGTTTGTGTTGAAACGGGTGGTTCCGGAACGGCATGAAAGAAACGGCGTGATGATCGAAAGCAAACGCCAGCGCAACCAGCTATACAGCATTTGCGGCCTGATCATTCTGGCATGTGTCGCGCTGCTGTTCTTCAAAGGCAAAATCGGCGGTCCAGGCTTTTTGATCTGGTGGGACAGCCTGAACCTGACCTTCTTTGTCGAGGCAATCGCGCTTTGGGCCTTTGGGATCGCCTGGTTTGCCAAAAGCCGCGTGTTCCAGAAGCTAAACGACAGTTAACCGGCGCGGCGAAACGTCAGGTAATGCGGCGTACGCCCCTCGCGCAGGGCCTTTTGTTCGTAGCGGGTGGAAATCCAGTCATCCCAAGGTTCGCGCCAGTCGGCGGGGCGTTCTGCCAACCATTCGAACCCTGCGCGCGGAACCTCTTCGAGGGTCTGACGGACGTAGTCGGGAATGTCTGTGGCGACCCGGAATATCGAACCCGGCTTCAGCACGCGCGCCAGCGGCTCCAAATGTTCAGGCGTGACAAACCGGCGACGATGGTGACGTGTCTTGGGCCATGGATCGGGGTAAAGAAGAAATGCGCGCGAGATGCTGGCATCCGGCAAAACGTCAAACAGGTCGCGCACGTCCCCGGGATGTACGGCCAGGTTTTCGACGCCTGCCCGACGAATTTTGCCCAGCAACATTGCGACGCCGTTGATGTAAGGCTCGGCCCCAATGATCCCGATGTCGGGGTTGTTCGCAGCCTGATGGACCAGGTGCTCACCACCGCCAAATCCAATCTCTAGCCAAACGGGTTTACTGTCGAAAAGACTGTTTAGGTCAAGCGGGGCACGCTCGGGATTGCTGTCCCAATCCACAGCGCCGGGCGAGAGGGCGGCAAGGTCTTCGTTCAGATATGTCTTCTGGCTGGGCTTTAGGGTTTTGCCCTTGAAGCGGCCATAGAAGTTTCTGCGGGGGCGTTGCGGGGTCTGAGAGCTCATGGCCCGAGGCCATACTGCGGGGTCAGCAGCGTTGCAAGGGTGTGACCGGCACTCTGTCAAATGAAAAAGCGCGCCTATATCGGCGCGCTTTTCTTTTTGGGTCAGACAGCTTGCTTCAGCGCATCTGCCAAATCGGTACGTTCCCAGCTGAATCCGCCATCTGCATCGGGTTCGCGGCCGAAATGCCCGTAGGCGGCCGTGCGCTCGTAAATGGGTTTGTTCAACTGCAGATGCTGGCGGATACCACGAGGGGTCAGGTCCATCACCTGTCCAATCGCGTTTTCTATCTGCGCATCAGCGATCTGACCTGTGCCATGCGTATCTGCATAGATTGACAGCGGCTTGGAAACGCCAATCGCATAGCTCAGCTGAATGGTGCAACGTTCGGCCATACCCGCAGCGACCACGTTCTTCGCCAAATAGCGAGCAGCATAAGCAGCTGACCGGTCCACTTTGGTCGGATCTTTGCCCGAGAATGCACCCCCGCCATGCGGCGCCGCACCACCGTAGGTGTCGACAATAATCTTGCGGCCCGTCAGGCCAGCGTCGCCGTCGGGACCACCAATCACGAACTTACCAGTCGGGTTCACATGCCATTCTGTATCGGCAGTCACCCAACCTTCTGGCAGTGTGTCGGTGATGTAGGGCTGAACAATCTGGCGAATGTCGTCCGAGGTCAAAGCTTCGTCCAGGTGTTGGGTCGACAGCACGATCGAACTGATGCCAACGGGCCTACCGTCACGGTAAATCACTGACAGCTGCGACTTCGCGTCGGGGCCCAATGTAGGCTCGGTACCGTTTTTGCGGACCTCCGCCAGACGCCGCAGAATCGCATGCGAATACTGGATAGGCGCTGGCATCAAAGCGGGCGTTTCGGTTGTTGCGTAACCGAACATAATACCCTGGTCACCGGCACCTTCTTCTTTGTCATCAGATGCATCAACACCCTGCGCGATATGCGCAGATTGTTCATGCAGCAGGTTTGTCACCTCGACTGTTTCGTGGTGAAACTTGTCCTGCTCATAGCCAATATCTTTAACACAGGCGCGTGCAATCTCTTCGATGCGGCCCATGTAGTCATGCAGCTTTTCCTGATCAGACAGACCTACTTCTCCGCCAATGACAACACGATCGGTCGTGGCAAAGGTTTCGCACGCAACACGTGCTTCGGGTTCTTCATTCAGAAATGCGTCAAGGACGGCATCGGAAATACGGTCACAGACCTTATCGGGATGCCCTTCGGAAACGGATTCCGAAGTAAATGTGTAGTTCTGTCGGGACATAAAAGTGCTCCATTGAGATGTCTCCGTCACGTCAGGAAGCCGTTGTGACAGGCGAAGGATCGGATACGCGCATTGACCAAAAGGGTCAATCGAAAACTACTGTGAGCCGTGCCGAGTGCGGCGCCACAGCACCGCAACCAAAAACAGCAACGCGATTAGAACCGGGCTATCCCCAATCCACGAATAAATCGTCCTAACCTGCGGTTCAGGCAATACCGCATCGACATACCCCGCCTGCCCCAAAGGAAGAGACTCGGTGATCCGACCCAGCGGATCAATCATCGCCGACACCCCCGTATTGGCCGATCGCATCATCGGGAGGCCCTGCTCTATCGCTCTCATCTGCGCTTGCGCCAAATGCTGATAGGGCCCAGAACGCGTTCCGAACCAGGCATCATTGGTTATCTGCAGCAGGAAATCCGCCCTATCTGGCGCCCCGTTGACGTCCTGCGGGAACACAGCCTCATAACAAATCAGGGGCACGGCTCGACCCAGTTTGCCGACATCCAGTAACGCCGGCCCTGGCCCCGCGCTGAACCCATTGCCCGTCGTAGTCGCGAGGCCAAAAACACCCAAGCGAGCCATCAGATCCCCCAAGGGAACATATTCGCCGAACGGAGCCAGATGATGTTTGTCGTATAGCCCGCGCTGTTGGCCCTTTTCGTCCAAATAGATCATCGAATTGTAGATCCGCGGACCATCGCCACGCTGAACACCCAAGACCACGGGCGTTCCCTGCGCGGCGTCAGCGATTGCAGTCAGATACGGCTGAGCGCTTCCCAACCAAGCCGGCACCGAGGTTTCGGGCCATATAATCAAGTCTGGCCGGGGTTGGCTTGCCGTGAATTCTATTTGCCGGGCAAAAAACAACGGCGCGTAATCAGGATCCCACTTTTGATGCTGCGGCGCGTTGGGTTGCACGAGACGTACGATGTTGTCACTCAACATCACGGGCGGCCGTAATGCAGAGTAGCCAAGCGCAAACACCGCGCATCCCAAAACAAAGGCAGCCGGAAACATCACGTGACGCACGGACCTTTTTTCCGACAAAGCCGCGCCCAAAGGCAAAGTTGCCGCAAATGTCAGCGCCCCCAACCCATAAGGCCCGATCAACGACAACAGCTGGGCAACAGGTGTATCAACCCAGATTTGCGCAACGCCAGCCCATGGGAAACCGGTCAAAAGATAGCCGCGCCCAAGCTCGACCAGCGAAAGCGCCATGGCAAGCATCACGCCTTGCCGTAGTGCCGATGCATTTCCGCGCCGTGAAACCCAGAAAGCCAGCGCCCAAAACAGTGCCAGCGCCCCCGCCATGAAAATCAGGGCAAACGGCGCCATCCACGCGTGCCGTTCAGCATCGACCTGAAAGGGTTCCATGATCCAGCTTAATGCGTGTGCGAAATATCCGGTCGCAAAGACCCAGCCCAGCATTGCCGCCCGGCTGCGGGTCTCGCAGGCCAAAAACAAGGGTGCAATCAGTATGAGCACCACCAGAGTCGCTATCCAATAGCCGAAGGGTGCTAGCCCAAAAGCGCCGAACGCACCCAACAAAGCTGCAACCGAAAGCTTCAGCCAAAAGGGCCAGCGCTGGATAGGATTCATGCAGCGATATCCGGAAGCATGACACGCAGCCGCTTTATGCGGCGTGGGTCGGCTTCGACGACTTCAAACTCGGGGCCCTCGGGGTGCAAGACGACTTCGCCCCTGGCCGGAACGCGACCAGACAGCATAAACACCAAACCACCCAGCGTATCTATTTCTTCTTCGTCCACATCTTCATGGCTGGTCAAAGAACGGCCAATCTCAGCCTCAAAATCCTCAAGAGGTGCACGTGCCTGAACAACATAACAGCCCGGTTTTTCCTGTATCCAAAGCTGATCTTCGTCGGCGTCATGCTCGTCGGCAATCTCACCTACGACCTGTTCGATCAGATCTTCGATCGTCAACAGGCCATCGACACCGCCGTATTCGTCGATCACCAACGCCATATGACGACGCTCGGTTTGCATCTTGGTCAACAACACACCGATCGGCATCGAAGGTGGCACAAACAGCAAGGTTCGCAGCATGGACACCAGATCAAACCGCGTGGATCCGCCGTTGAACCCATGGGTCAGCGCGAAGTCCTTCAGGTGGACAAAACCCAATGGATTGTCCAACGTTCCCTCATAGACCGGAATGCGCGACAGACCGCTGTCACGGAACACCTGCGCCAGCTCATCCTTGGCAATCGTTGAGGATACTGACACGATTTCAGCGGTTGGGATTGCAACATCCTCGACCCGCATACGGCGCAGATTGATCATACCTCGGGGTTGATTGGGCATTTCCTGATGTCCGTTTACAGAAGTGCTTTGTTCCCCAGCCGGGCCGGAAAACGCATCATAAACCCAAGAAAAAAATCCGTTTTTCTCTTTAATGTCTTCGCTGGTGTTCTGCGGTTGCGCGCTATGCGCCGCCCTAGAACTGCCGTCTGTATCGCCCATTGTCCTGTTCCAGTTGATCGGGTGAATTAACCCGCCTTACCCATTATATGGGTCATCAATACCCATTTTGCCAAGTATCTTGACCTCAACCTCTTCCATCAGGGTGGCATCAGGGTCACGAATGTGATCATAGCCCAGCAAATGTAACGTCCCGTGAACGATCAAATGCGTCACGTGATCATCCATGGATTTACCCGCTTCTACTGCTTCGCGACTGCAGGTATCGTAAGAGATCGCAATGTCTCCGAGCGCAATCTCGCCCGTGAAATCTGGCTGGGGATGCAGCGGTTTGTGCCCGGGCACGTCTGCGGCAAGATCTTCGGCAGGCCAGCTGAGTACATTGGTCGCGGTCTGTTTTTCGCGAAATTCGGCATTCAGCTCGGCAATGCGCGTGTCGTCGCAGCCCAGTACACTGACCTCGCAGATATCCGGGTCCAATTCACAATAGAGCAAAACTGCAGACACAGCTTGCAGAGACAGGGTTTCCAATCCGTGCCAGCGTTCATCCTCGATGGTCAGTTCCAAGTTCATATTGCCGTTCCAACGCCCCACATACGGGGATCAGAAATCAACTTGTCTCACGGCCCGCGTCGGCCTCATACGCCTCGATGATGGCTGCCACAAGCGGATGGCGCACCACATCCTTAGACGTGAAGTAGTTGAAACTGACATTGGGAATGGTCTTCAACAGCCGTTCCGCATCCTTGAGACCCGACTGCACACCTCGCGGCAGATCGACCTGAGAGCGGTCCCCCGTAATCACCATCCGGCTGCCTTCACCCAAACGGGTCAGGAACATTTTCATTTGCATGGTTGTGGCGTTCTGTGCCTCATCCAACACCACAAACGCATTGGCCAGCGTTCGGCCGCGCATAAAGGCCAGCGGCGCAATTTCGATTCGTTTTTCTTCAATCAGCTTGGCCAGCTGTTTGCCGGGCAGAAAGTCGTTCAGCGCATCATAAAGCGGCTGCATGTACGGATCGACCTTGTCCTTCATGTCACCTGGTAGATATCCCAGCTTTTCACCGGCCTCGACCGCAGGACGGCTTAGGATGATCCGGTCCACATGCCCACCGATGAACATCGAAACACCAGCGGCAACAGCGAGGTACGTCTTACCGGTGCCGGCAGGGCCAATGCCAAAGGCAAGCTCGTTATTGAACAGCGATTGGACATAGACTTTCTGCGCATCCGTCCGCGGTTCCACAAGCTTCTTGCGTGTCTTGATCTCAACTGTACCGCCCTTGAACATCTCAAGCTGGTCGCCGTCGCGACTGCCGGTTCCCTGTTCGGACCCGCCCATGCGAAGTTCTCGATCAACATCCGCAGCTTCCACGTCGCGGCCGCCTTCCAATCTGGCATAGAGCGATTGCAGTACTTCGATCGCGTGTTTCTGGGCCTCCTCGTCGCCCATCACTGCAAGCTGATTGCCGCGGCGAATAATCTGAACAGATAGCTTCTGTTCAATATCGGCCAGATTGCGGTCGTATTCACCGCATAGGTCAATCAACAATCGGTTGTCTGGAAATTCAACAAACGCCTCGCGCTGGGGCATTTCATCCTGCGGTGGGGTAAGGGCACCGATGGCCAATCCGTTCTCCTGTCTTGGCGGTTCACCTCAAGCGTAGACAACAATTCTTGGTGGACGCAAGCCACAGAATCAAAAATAACTGAGCCAATGACAAAACCGCCGACCCGTTGCTGGCGAATGAGGCTAGAAAGCGTAGTTCAAACCAAATCGCAGCCCGCGATAGCTGGGTGTCGATTTCGTCGAAAAATTCGAGTTGAACTGGACATCTTTCGATTGGAACTGAACGTATTCGTACTCGCCAGTAATCGACCAATTGTCGCTTAGCTTGTGTTCTGCCCCGATGCTGGCTGAAAAGCCGCCTCTGCGATCAGAATCTTCAAACGCCTGACGCGACGACCCGGATGTGATGCTGCTTGTCGTTTCAATGTCGCCCCACACATAGCCCAAGCTGACAAAGTAAAGGACACTGCCCTTGCGATTCGTCAGACCGTTTTTGATCCGCAACGACAATATGTCCGAGATTGCGCTACTGCCCTGAACCGTATCTCCTCCAATCTGATTGGTGACGTTGTCATCGAGAGTGCCAAAATCATACCCGACTTCGAAGCCGTAGACGTAGTCGCGGCCAATGCTGGTAGGCAGAACGCCCCTCCAACCACCCCGAATCCCCCCGTAGGATCCGGTCAAATCCAGTTCCCCGATTTCAAACACGCCAGCAGGTGCCCTAAGGCCAAAGCGGTCATCGCCGCCTGAGCCGTACCCACCACTTAGACCAAGATAGAACGCACTGACGTCACTGCCAAAACGCTTGGGGCTTCCGACGTCCGGATCAGACAAATTCCCAGTAAGGTCACCGGCGAAGGTCGCGCTGGCAAAAAGTGTAACCACCGACGCGACCGGCAAAGCTTGCCGGACGCTCGGACTAACGAAGCTCTTAAGAACTGTCACTCGTACCCTCCATGGCTCCGGCCCGGTTCGCGGGTCGGCGCAATATGGTTTTACTGGGCATCCAATTGGTCACCTAGAAAAACCTGGCTTCCCTCGGAACATAGATCCAAGCAATAAATCAAGGGTAAATTTTGGAAACAACCACCGTTAATAGAATCTGAACGGCGGATAGTTTCCGAGTTACAGCAACGCGCCTGCCAGAGAATTGGTGCCAGATTCGGTGATCCGAACCTCGCGCAGGTCACCGATGGAAATCTCGGGCGCAACAACGTGAACCGAATGAAGGTATTCGGATTTCCCGACCATCTGTCCGGGCAGTCGACCCGGCTTTTCAAACAGAACACGAACAGTTCGACCCACCATTGAATCCTGTATTTCCCTTTGGTGGCGCGTGATTAAGGTCTGAAGGCGTTGCAGCCGATCATCCGCTGCCTGCGGGTCGACCTGAGCCCTTTCTGCCGCCGGGGTTCCGGGGCGCGTCGAATACTTGAACGAATACGCGTAGCCGTATTTGACCTCTTCCACGAGATCCATTGTGGCCTGGAAATCTTCTTCGGTCTCTTCCGGGAACCCAACAATAAAGTCGCCAGACATGACAATATCGGGCCGTGCGGCGCGAATCCGTTCAATCAAGCGTAAATAGCTGTCAGAGGTATGGCTGCGGTTCATACGTTTCAGAATCTTGTCCGAGCCCGACTGAACCGGCAGATGCAGATAGGGCATCAACTTGTCACAAGTGCCGTGCGCTTCGATCAGATCATCCGCCATGTCGTTAGGATGCGACGTTGTAAATCGAATACGCTCCAACCCGTCGACCTTGTTCAATTGCCAGATCAGCCCGGCCAGCGTCATTTCGCCTTCGGGTCCAACCCCATGATAGGCGTTAACGTTTTGCCCAAGCAGCGTGATCTCGCGCACACCGCGCTCAACAAGATCCTGCGCCTCACGCAGAATGCGATCAGCTGGGCGGCTCACCTCGGATCCGCGTGTGTAAGGCACCACGCAGAAGGCACAAAACTTATCGCAGCCTTCCTGCACGGTCAAAAATGCTGTTGGCCCGCGCTTGGCTTTGGGGCGGTTTTTCAGCTTCTCAAACTTGTCTTCTTCGGGGAAATCAGTGTCCAGCGCCTTTTCGCCCGCACGTGTCTTGGCTTCCATCTCGGGCAGGCGGTGATAGCTTTGAGGGCCGACCACCAAATCAACCAGAGGCTGCCGGCGCATGATTTCCTGGCCTTCGGCCTGTGCAACGCAGCCTGCAACCCCGATTTTCAGATCGGGTTTTTCGGCCTTCAAGCCTTTGAACCGGCCCAGTTCCGAGTAGACCTTCTCGGCCGCCTTTTCCCGGATGTGGCAAGTATTTAGCAGGATCATATCCGCGTCATCGGCGCTTTTGGTTTCGACATATCCCTGACCGCCCAGCGCTTCGGCCATGCGTTCGCTGTCATAGACATTCATCTGACAACCGTAGGTCTTGATAAACAGCTTTTTCGGTTCGGACATGGATCGGGCCTTTGCAGTCGCTGGATCGGCGTCATCTATATGCTTCGAACGCCGCTTGCAATGCAGGCGCAATTACCCGAATTTGGCGGGACTTTCCAGCAAGGCGCAAATGAAAAACGGCGATGCAATACGAAACCCCCGATCACTTTCTGAGAACAGGCCAAGCCGCGTTGGCAAAAGGTCCCATCGCAATGGTTTTTGCCGAAGATGAGACGGAGCTGGACGGGACCTTGCGTCATCATTTGAACCTGGGCTTCAAGTCTCTGATCGCGTTTATGCCCGCCGAATTCCAACTTGATGACAAACTGGCTGAACGCATCCATCGCGTGACGATGAAATGCGCGCCGCGATCCGTTGTGTTCGAGACGATCAATCGGATCATCCAAGCGGCCCCCGGCATCTGGATGTATTACTGCTATAATGCCGAGTATCTGTTTTTTCCCTTTTGCGAAACACGCAGCGTTGGAGAAATGCTGACATTTCACAGCGAAGAACGCCGCAACGCCATGCTTAGCCACGTCGTCGACCTGTACGCAGATGACCTGAACAGCTTCCCTAATGGTGTGGCACCCGATCAGGCGATGTTCGACAGCACTGGTTATTATGCCCACGCACGTCATGATCCGACCGGACAGCCGCTGGAAAGACAGCTGGATATGTCAGGTGGCCTGCGCTGGCGGTTCGAGGATCACATCCCGTACGAACGGCGGCGCATCGACCGGATTGCTTTGTTCAAGTCCCGAAAGGGTCTGGAAATTCTGCAGGACCACACCTTTAACGAACCGGAATATAACACCTATTCCTGCCCCTGGCATCACAACATGACGGCAGCTATTTGTTCGTTTAGGGCTGCAAAGGCTCTCAAAAGCAACGCCGGGTCCACATTCGACATTCCCAGTTTTCGCTGGCGAAACTCCGTCCCGTTCCAGTGGAGCTCACGCCAGCTACTCGATTTAGGGCTGATCGAATCTGGGCAATGGTTCTGACCCCCTTAACGCTGTAGTAGTATCGGGAACCAATCCTCGCGCAAGCGTTGCCCTGGAGTCATTTCATGTCCGGGAAACGGTGGTGATGTACGACCGGGGCGTTCGACATAGCGCGCATCATCGCCAACCAACCGCAGCGAAAACGCACGGCGGCGGCTGTCTGACTGGTTGCCGCGTGCACCGTGCAAGGTTCGGTAGTTGAAAGCCACCGCATCGCCCGGCACCATTTCGAATTCGACGACTTTCATCCCTTCTGCATCTGGATCAGGGGCAGGAATGTACTGGCCTTCATCCGGAAAAAACCCTTCCTCTGAAACCCACCGCGTTGGTAGAACTTCCTTTTCCCATCGATGCGACCCGGCCACACACCGCAGCGTCGCTTGTTTCACGGGGTCCAGCGGCGACCAGAAACTGACTGTCTGTTGCCCTTCCACAAAGTAGTAGGGGCCGTCCTGATGCCAGGGCGTTGCCATCGACGTGCCCGGTTCTTTGACCAACACATGATCGTGAAACATTTGCACGCTTTGCGAATTCATCAGATCCGCTGCGACCTCGGCCACTGCGGAGGTTTCTATCACCTCACGAAACTGCGGTATGCGCGTCCAATTACAATAATCGTCAAAGAACCGACCAGACTCGCCTTGCTTCTTGTTCTCCGATGCATAGGGACCGGGTTCGGCCATGTTCGCCGCGACGCCATCGCGCAATTGGTCCACGTGATCGGCAAACAACCCTTTGACCAAAACAACGCCATCAGTCTGATAGGTATCGATCATGGTTTGGGTAACAAGAGGGTGCGGCATCTCAGGCTCCTTTCAATAGCCTTCATGTTCTGCTCTGGAACAATACTTCTATTCAAATCATATCTTTCAAATATAGTATTAACTTCATGTTATATATTTCTCTGCGCCAGTACGAATATGTATCTGCCATCGGGCGGCATGGCAGCCTGTCTGCCGCGGCCCTGACCCTGAATGTGTCGCAACCTGCCCTGTCGAATGCGCTGACGCGGGTCGAATCGCATCTGGGCTACCCTTTGTTCATTCGTCGGCGGGGGGCGGCCATGGCGTTGACGCCCCAAGGGCGGAAGTTCATCGAACAGGCCGAGGATGTACTGACCCTGGCGGCACAGCTTGAATCGCCAAACCTCTCGACAAAGGGCGCGTCACATATTCGGTTGGGTATGTTCACGGATTTGGCGCCAGTTCATCTGGCACCGACACTGCAAGAACTGCGCGCGGCTTTGCCGGATGTCGCGGTGTCCTACAAGGTTGAACCGTTCGAACGATTGATGAGCGGGCTGATCGATGGACAGATCGATATCGCAATCACCTATGACCTAAGCATGGACGCAGGATTCGTAAGGCAAAAGCTGTTCGACAATCGACCTTTTGCACTGGTGTCACCCGACCATCAGTTGGCCAGCGCCAAGCAAACTACGCTGGCGGACATAGCCGGCTTTCCTTTGATCCTGTCGACCGAAGGTCTGTCAGCGCAGCACATATTGGGACTGTTTCGGCGCAACGGATTGCACCCAATGGTCGCTCATCGGGCTGCATCGCTGGATCTGCAGCGCAGCCTGGCCGCGAACGGTGAAGGAATCGGTATCAGCTATGCCAATCCGCCCGACAGTGACAGCTATGGTGACAAACCGCTGGTCAGCTTACCAATCACCAACTCAGATGCGTCCGAGGCCGTTGTTCTGGCACATCACGGGACTGGGCCGATTGATGCGACTATCGAGACTGCCGAGAGGGTTTTGATCGAGTGCCTGCGGGCGAAGCCGATCGCTACTTCTTACGAAGTCGGATGACCACATCGACAGATGCGATCTCAACCCCTTCGGGGGCTTCAGGCAAACGCTGAATAACCAGCTCTTCCGAAGGCGCGTCACTCAGGCGGGCTTCGTCTTCCCAGAAG
Source organism: uncultured Ruegeria sp. (assembly GCF_947489545.1). Classification (NCBI taxonomy): domain Bacteria; kingdom Pseudomonadati; phylum Pseudomonadota; class Alphaproteobacteria; order Rhodobacterales; family Roseobacteraceae; genus Ruegeria; species uncultured Ruegeria sp. The sequence goes on from NZ_CANLDZ010000013.1 coordinate 96,374, forward strand.
AAATGCGGATGATCATGCGTGTTCGTATCAAAATAGCTTTTTGAGCCGTCCACCGTGATCTCTTGTAGCACGCCAGCATCGCAAAATGCGCGCAGCGTATTGTATACCGTTGCAAGCGACACAGCGTCGCCGTTTGTTTTTGCCGATTCAAACAGGCTTTCGGCTGTGACATGCCGATGGCGACCGTCACCCACCAACAGTTCGGCCAAAGCCACACGCTGACGCGTCGGGCGTAATCCGGCGTTTTCCAACCAGTTTGTCGCGATGTTCCGGCTCTGAGGTGTCATCAATCCGATACCCGTTTTTGCTGATACTATATATAGGGTCGCTCAGTCGGTAATTTCAAATGAAATTCATTCGCAAAGAATGTCACCCGCAAAACATCATGTCACGCGCTGCACTTGCAGGACCTTGCATACGGGTGCTAGACGAGGCCAGATGTAACGAACAGACCCCTGGCAGGAGAGGCGGCAGAATGGCCCAATTCCCGAGCAGCTTTGACAAGGATGATCTGCTGAAATGCGCCCGTGGCGAATTATTCGGCCCCGGCAACGCGCAGTTGCCTGCTCCGCCGATGCTGATGATGGACCGGATTACAGATGTTTCGGAAGATGGCGGTGCTCATGGCAAAGGTCATATTGTTGCGGAATTCGACATTACACCTGACCTTTGGTTTTTTGACTGTCACTTCCCTGGAAATCCGATCATGCCGGGCTGTCTGGGGCTGGACGGTCTTTGGCAATTGACGGGCTTCAATCTGGGTTGGCGCGGCTGGCAGGGGCGCGGTATGGCGGTTGGCGTCGGCGAGGTGAAGCTGACCGGTATGGTGCGGCCTGATCGCAAGATGCTGACTTATAAGATAGACTTCAAAAAAGCGATCCAGACGCGTCGCCTGACCATGGGTGTGGCGGATGGTATCGTCGAAGCAGACGGCGAAATGATTTACGACGTCAAAGACATGAAAGTCGTTCTGTCCGAAGCCTAAGCGCCGGACTGGCCTGAAATAAGGAGCACGCACATGCGTCGAGTAGTTGTCACCGGTTTGGGGGTGGTTTCCTCTATCGGGAACAATGCCGAAGAAGTTCTGGCCTCTCTCAAGGCTGGCAAGTCTGGCATCGAGGCCAATGAGCAGATGGTCGAACATGGCTTTCGCAGCCAGATCGCCGGATCAATCAACATCGACGTGGCCGCACATGTGGACAAACGGACCCTGCGGTTCATGGGGCCAGGCGCGGCCTATGCTCATATCGCGATGACACAGGCAATCGCAGATGCGGGGCTGACCGAAGATCAGGTTTCAAACCCACGCGCCGGTCTTGTCGCGGGTTCTGGTGGACCTTCTACAAGCGCCATGCTTACCGCGCATCAGACCGTATTGAAAAACGGCGCCACCAAACGGATAGGTCCGTTTGCCGTTCCGAAATGCATGTGTTCAACGATTTCGGCCAATCTGGCGACTGCATTCAAGATCAAAGGGATCAACTACTCGATCACCTCGGCCTGCTCGACGTCGCTGCACTGTATGGGCAATGCGGCCGAACAGATCATGATGGGCAAGCAAGATATCATGTTTGCGGGCGGTGGAGAAGAACTGAACTGGACTCTTTCCTGCCTGTTCGACGCCATGGGCGCGATGTCGTCCAAATACAATGACACACCCGAGAAAGCCTCACGCGCGTTCGATCAGGATCGCGACGGGTTCGTGATTTCGGGTGGCGGCGGTATCGTTGTTCTGGAAGAACTGGAACACGCACTGGCGCGTGGTGCTGATATCTACGCCGAAGTAACCGGCTTTGCAGCAACATCCGATGGTCACGACATGGTCGCCCCCTCCGGTGAAGGCGGCGAGCGGGCGATGCGCCTGGCGCTGTCGACCGTGCCAGAAGGCCGGAAGGTTGACTACATCAATGCCCACGGTACCTCGACCCCGGTCGGCGATGTGGGTGAGGTTGAGGCTGTTCGCCGTATCTTTGGCGAAGGCAGTGTACCTCCGATTTCATCAACCAAATCGATGACAGGTCACGCTCAGGGCGCGGCCGGTGCGCTCGAGGCAATCTTCTGTCTGCTGATGCTGCGCCATGACTTTATTACTCCGTCGATCAATGTCGACACACTTGCCGAAGGCATCCTGCCCGGTGAAATTGCAACTCAAGTAGTTGAAAACGCAGGCTTGGATAGCGTGATGACCAACAGCTTCGGCTTTGGCGGCACGAACGGTTCCATGGTTCTGTCAAAGTATAACGGGTGAATGTGATGTCGGAAGTTCTCAAGGGTAAACGCGGCCTGATCATGGGCGTGGCAAATGACCGCTCGATTGCGTGGGGTATTGCCAAGGCCATGCACGAGGCTGGCGCCGAGCTGGCATTCACCTATCAGGGCGAGGCATTCGGCAAGCGGTTGGAACCGCTGGCCCAAAGTCTCGGCAGTGACTTCATGGTCGATGCGGATGTAACTGACGATGCGTCGCTGGACCGCGCGTTTGAACAGTTGGGCGCGCGGTGGCCAACGATTGATTTCGTTGTGCATGCGATTGCCTATTCAGACAAATCCGAACTTGCGGGTCGCTTCTTGAACACCACCCGCGCAAATTTCAAACATTCAATGGATGTCTCGGCCTATTCCTTCATCGAGGTCGCGCGCCGCGCCCATCCGATGATGGCGGAAAATGGCGGAACGCTTTTAACCCTGACCTATCAAGGATCAAACCGGGTTGTGCCGAACTACAACGTTATGGGCGTGGCTAAGGCTGCACTTGAATCGGCGACGCGCTACCTTGCGAATGACCTCGGCCCTGATGGCATTCGCGTCAACGCGATCTCGCCGGGACCGATGAAAACCCTTGCCGGGGCGGCAATCGGTGGCGCGCGTAGAACGTACAAGTTCTGCGACCAGAACGCACCGATGCGAGCCAATGCAACGCTTGAAGCTGTTGGCGGGACCGCCGTTTATCTCACGTCAGATGCTGGCGCGTGCACATCCGGTGAAATTATCCGCGTTGATGGCGGGTTCCATGTGCTCGGTATGCCACAACCTGATTTCATGTGACGATAAATTTCCCTGCCGCTGCCAAGATTTAACCATCTTTCAGCGGCAGGATTTCGGTATGAACAAGCTAGACCAAATCATTGCAAACAATGCGCGCGCGTCGCGTGGCCGGAGAAAATCGGGTTTTCTTGGGAATCGCGCCAGAGTTTTGCTGCTGACGCTCACCTCGCTGCTGCTGCTTTTCGTTTTCATGACGCAGCCACCTGTTCGCGCGGCGATTGAAGCGCTGTTTGGGTAAGAAACCCAACATCCTGCGCGTCAGTTGATCGAAACAACCTCGATTTCAAACACCAGATCCTGCCCGGCTAGGGGATGATTTGCATCAAGGGTCACGGTCGCTTCGTTGGCGTCGACAATCGTGACCGGCAAAGTTTGACCATCGGGCGTCTGCATCTGTAGCTGAGTGCCCGGATCCAGCGGGATATCATCCGGAATGCCTTCGCGCGGCACATCCTGCCGCATTCCAGGATTGATCGGACCGTAGGCGTCAACACAGGCGATCTCGACCCGCTTCTTCTCACCAACCGAAAGACCGGGCATTGCACTGTCCAGACCAGGAATAATCTGCTCGGACCCAACGACGAACTCCAGCGGATCGCGCCCTTCGGAACTGTCAAAGACGTTCCCATCCAACAGAGTACCGGTATAGTGGATGCGAACGGTGTCGCCTTGTTTGATTTCGGTCATATGGGCCTCCGGCCTCTTGTGCGTTGAACGGCCAACCCTAGGCGCTGACACCATGATGTAAACCCTTGGCCCTTTAACGCCCTCATATCTTGTGCCAGTTTGCGGCTCAGCAAGGGAGAGGCAGATGGCAATCAAGACCTGTGTATTCGATGCCTATGGCACACTATTCGACGTCGCTGCTGCAGCGCGTCAGGCCGCAACGGAACCGGGGTTCGAGGCTTTGCAGAACAAATGGCCAGATCTCGCGGGCCATTGGCGCTTGAAGCAGCTGCAATACACCTGGCTGCGAGCCGTTGCTGACGCTCATGCCGATTTCTGGGACGTCACACAAGATGGTCTAGATTGGGCCTTGGAAGCGACCGGTCTGCAAGGCGACACAAATCTGCGTCAGCGCCTTTTGGACCTGTATTGGGGATTGCGCGCCTATCCCGAAGTGCCGGAAATGCTGACCGACCTGAAGGAGGGTGGTTTGCAAACCGCGATCCTGTCAAACGGCTCGCCTCCGATGTTGGACGGCGCTGTAAAATCCGCTGGAATAGGCCATGTGTTGGATGACGTTCTATCCGTCGAAAGCGTTGGCGTATTCAAACCCCATGCGCGAGTTTACGATCTGGTGCAGGAGAGATTCGGCTGCGAACGCGATGAGGTTCTGTTCGTCAGCTCAAACGGGTGGGACGCTGCAGGTGCAAGCGGCTATGGCTTCTTGACGGCGTGGGTCAATCGAGCAGCCGAGCCGATGGATCGCCTTCCGTGGACCCCTGCGCATGTGCTGTCTGACCTGACCTCAATTCCCAAGTTAGCAGGGCTTTGATGGCTGACTTCACAACCTCCGACAACATCCGGATATTCTTTGAAGAAACTGGAACAGGTGCACCAATTCTGTGTCTGTCCGGGTTGACCCGAAACAGCCGCGATTTTTCGTTTTTTGCACCGCATGCAACCGACCTGCGCATGATTGCGATGGATTATCGCGGACGCGGACGATCGGAATACGATCCGAACTATTCGAACTATAACGTGCCGCGCGAAGCTCAGGACGTGATCGAACTTCTGGATCATCTGGGCCTGCAGAAAGTGTCGATTCTGGGAACATCCCGAGGGGGCCTGATCGCCATGGCACTGGCCGCCAGCCATCCGGATCGTCTGGCGGGTGTTGTTCTAAATGACGTTGGTCCGGTTATCGAACCAGCGGGCATCGCCAAAATCATCGGATACGTTGGTGCCCGACCCACTTCAAAGTCTTATGACGATGCCGCGGCCGTTCTCAAAACACTGATGGAGCCGCAATTTCCCGGCGTCGCCCTTGAAATTTGGCGCAAGCAGGCAGAGTTCCAGTTTAAAGAACAAGGCGGCAGCCTTGGGGTGCGCTACGACCCGGCGCTTGGAAAGGCCCTGCAAGAACAAGCGGCAAGCGGGGTGATACCTGATATGTGGCCATTGTTTGAGGCGCTGCGGGGGCTGCCGACCGGAGTGATCCGAGGTGCGAATTCGGACCTTCTGAGTCGCGGCACGGTGACCGAGATGCATGCCCGCCACCCGGACATGATCTCAGCCGAAGTCCCCGATCGTGGGCATGTCCCGTTTTTGAACGAACCACAGTCACTTGACGTTATTCGCAAGGTATTGAACGCCATATGAGCACCATTGATCTGATCGAAGCCGCCGCCGAAAGACTAAAAGGCAACGTCCGGGAAACGCCACTGCTGACCTCACCATTTCTGGATGAAATCGCAGGCCGCCGAGTTTTTGTGAAACCCGAATGCCTGCAGCATACGGGCAGTTTCAAGTTTCGGGGCGCGTGGTCTGCCATTTCCGCGCTTGGCGCGGAAGAACGTCAGCGTGGGGTGATTGCCTATTCCTCAGGTAATCACGCGCAAGGTGTCGCCTTGGCCGCCGCAAAACATGGCGTCACTTCGGTTATTGTGATGCCGTCTGATGCACCGCAACTTAAGATCGACAATACAAAGGCACTTGGCGGCGAGGTGGTTTTGTATGACAGGGCCAAGGAAAGCCGTGAAGAAATTGGTGAGGCGCTGGCAGCCGAGCGTGGCCTAACCCTGATCCGACCCTATGACGAACCCCAGGTGATTGCGGGACAAGGCACTACCGGCTTGGAAATCGCCCGGCAAGCCGAAGAATTGGGCGTGACCGCCGCCGACGTACTGATCTGCTGCGGCGGAGGCGGATTGACCTCGGGCATTGCGTTGGCATTGGAAAAACATGCACCGGGAATGCGCGCGCGCCCTTGCGAGCCCGAAGGGTTTGACGATGTAAAGCGTTCGTTGGCAGCCGGTCAGATCCAGAACAACAATGCGGCTTCGGGCAATATTTGCGATGCTATCCTGACACCGCAGCCAGGTGATATCACCTTTCCGATTCTGCGCCGTTTGTGCGGCCCCGGATTGTCCGTCACTGAAGAAGAAGCCTTGCGGGCCGTGGCGCAGGCATTTCTGCGCCTTAAGATCGTATTGGAACCCGGCGGCGCCGTAGCCCTGGCCTCTGCCCTATTCCGCAAGAACGACATTGAAGGTGACGACGTCATCGTCGTCGCCTCGGGTGGCAATACCGATCCCGAAGTTTTTGCCCGTGCGTTGGAATTCCTGACCTGACAATCGCGTGCAGGCGGTGCACTCTGGCCGCACAAGTCTTGGCGACAAGGATTTAAGATATGATGATCGCTGATCTTGGTGACGTGCACTTACATTGCCAGGTTGATGGCACGGCAGGCGGTGCGCCGGTTGTGTTTGCCAATTCGCTGGGAACCGATATGCGCCTTTGGGATGATGTTCTGCCGCATTTGCCCAAGGGATTGCGGATCATCCGGTATGACAAACGCGGACATGGGCTGTCATCTGCCCCTCCTGCCCCATATTCAATGGGCGCCCTGATCCGCGATGCCGAGGCGCTGCTAGACCACCTTGAAGTTCGCGATTGCGTCTTTGTCGGGCTATCCATTGGCGGAATGATTGCGCAAGGTCTGGCGGTCAAACGAATGGATCAAATCCGCGCTTTGGTCTTGTCGAACACGGCGGCTAAGATCGGCACACCTTCGATCTGGCAAGATCGTATGACGGCTGTCCGTTCGGGCGGAATTGAAGCATTGGCAGACGCCACCATGGAGCGGTGGTTTACGCGTGACTTTCGCGCATCAGACGACCATCTTTCGTGGCGCAATATGATGGTCCGTCAACCAGTAGACGGCTATCTGGGGTGCTGCGCTGCGATTGCAGGTACAGACTTTTACACTCCAACCAGCGGATTGCGCCTGCCCTCGTTGGGCATCGCTGGCAGCGAAGACGGATCAACACCACCGGATCTGGTGCGTGAGACCATTGACCTGATCCCTGGGTCCCGTTTCGAACTGATGCGCCGCGCCGGGCATCTGCCTTGCGTCGAAAAACCTGTAGAATATGCCAGTCTGCTGACACAGTTTTTGACCGAAATCGGTCACATTTAAAGGAGCACTATTTTGGCCAGTTTCCTTTTGATTCACGGGTCTTGTCACGGCGCCTGGTGCTGGCGTGATCTGATTCCCCAACTTGAATCGATGGGCCATGTTGCACGGGCTATTGATCTGCCCAGCCATGGTTCGGACCCGACACCCATATCCGAAGTGACGCTGGACAGCTGCCGCGATGCGGTTCTGGCGGCCTCGTCGCAAAACTCAATTATCGTCGGTCATTCCTGGGGCGGCTATCCGATCAGCGCTGCCGCCGAGGCGCAGCCCGAGGCCATGCGCGCCTTGATCTACCTGAGCGCCTATGTTCCCCATGACGGCATGTCGATGATCGAAATGCGTAAAAACGGCCCGCAGCAAACCATTGTGGACGCAGTCGAAAAGTCTGCTGACGGCTTGTCATACACCGTCCGTCCCGATTACGTTCAGGACCTTTTTTATCACGACTGTGCGCCGGAAGTTTTACCCTTCGCTTTTGCCCGGTTGTCCCCACAGCCCATCAAACCTCAGAACACGCCGCTTCCCCTAAGCACCAAATTCCAGAAGGTTCCCAAGGCTTATATCCGCAGTACCGACGACCGGACCGTCCCGACCGAATATCAAAAGCAGATGAGTGACGACGTACCTGCGGATCTGCGCTACACAATCAACAGCTCACATTCGGCGTTTTTCTCGCATCCTCAAAGGTTGGCAGAGATATTAAACGAGATAGAAGGCAAGCTATAAACACGCGCCAATCGGGTTGTTACGGAACGTTAGTGGCCAGATTTCAAAGGCTCTCTTCCCTGCGGCCCTAACTGTGCATACTGTGCCGCAGACGGTCCACATCAGCGGTTTTCATGCGCCTCCCTTTTGTCTTTGTTCTCAGTACAGTCATGATTGACGCCATGGGCATAGGCCTGGTGCTGCCGATCATGCCACAGCTGATTGTCGAGGTGCAGGGCGGTACGCTCGCCAATGCCGCGATCTGGGGTGGCATTCTCAGCACCGCCTTTGCCGCTATGCAGTTCGTGTTTGGCCCCATACTGGGCAACCTGTCCGACGCTTATGGGCGGCGCACCGTTTTGCTTGTCTCCCTTTTTGTCATGGCTCTGGACTATGTGGTGATGGCAATCGCTGGCAGTATCTGGCTTTTGCTGATCGGCCGATTAGTTGGTGGCATCACGGCCGCCACCCATTCTACAGCGGCCGCGTTCATGGCAGACGTGTCGAAACCCCATGAAAAGGCCGCGAATTTTGGGTTGATCGGTGCCGCATTTGGCATCGGTTTTGTCCTCGGCCCCGTGATTGGCGGATTGCTGAGTGAGTTTGGAACGCGCGCGCCGTTTTGGGCGGCGGCCGGCCTTTCAGCAATGATATTCGGAATCGGCGTTTTGGTGATGCCGGAAACCGTTACAGACAAAACGCGACGTCCGTTCAATCTGCGACGTGCAAACCCTGTGAATTCACTAAAAGCCATTGCAGCCCTGCCCGGAATACGGCCAATGCTATGGGTCTACTTCCTCTATTCAGTCTCAATCTACGTGTATCCAGCCATATGGTCCTATTTCACGACCGAGCGCTTTGGCTGGTCACCGCAGATGATCGGATTGTCTTTGGGGGTCTATGGCATCGGGATGGCGGCGGTTCAGGGCGGATTGATCCGACCGGCAACCCGGTATCTTGGTGAAAGAATGACAATCGTTTACGGGATGATATTCGAGATCGTCAGCTTTGCCCTGCTGGCCTTTTTGACCAACGGTACAATCGCCTTGATGCTTATCCCCATCACGGCCTTGGGGGCCGTAATCACGCCTGCCCTGCAAGCAATGATGTCCCGCGCCACACCGGACTCTCAACAAGGCGAACTGCAAGGGGTTCTAACCGCCCTGCATGCGTTGTCGATGGTGATATCCCCGCTTTTGATGACCAGCATATTTGCGCAGTTTATCAAACCAGACGCCGCCATCTACCTGCCCGGGGCTCCGTTCCTGCTTGCACTGGGGCTAATGTTGGCCGGATTCATCCTTTTTTGGCGAGCCCGCCCGGTCGTTGTGTAACAACGACATTTTGTTGACGGTTTCCGCCTTGCAGGTTGCTGCATCACGCGCCACCGTGGACCAAAGGGAATGAGGGAAAATATGCAAATCATCAAAGCCGCAGTGTGCCGGGCCTTCAATGAACCGTTGGTGATCGAAGAGGTTCGACTGGCCGCACCCGGAACCGGAGAGGTCGAAGTGACCCTGGATGCCGTGGCCATCTGTCATTCGGATATTTCCTTTGCCGATGGAGCCTGGGGCGGCTTTTTACCTGCTGTTTATGGCCATGAGGCCGCCGGAGTTATCACCGCAATTGGCGAAGCCGTAGGCGAGTTCCAGATCGGCGATCCTGTTGTCGTCACCCTGATCCGCGCTTGCGGGTCCTGTCCATCCTGTGCTGGTGGGAAACCCACAATCTGCGAAACGCCTTACGATACGGTCAAAGGCCCCCTGCAAACCAGCGATGGAGAGCCATTGCAGCAAGCCATGGCCTGTGGGGCCTTTGCGGAGAAAGTGGTGGTCAGCTATCGGCAAATTGTGAAAATCCCGGAAAGCCTGCCGAAAGACCTGGCCAGCCTGCTGTCATGTGGTGTGATCACCGGCGTTGGTGCCGCTGTTAACGCTGCCGGGTTGCGACCAGGTCAGGATGTGGTGGTGATCGGTGCCGGTGGCGTTGGTTTGAACGCCATCCAAGGGGCGCGGATCGCGGGCGCGCGGCGCATCGTGGCAGTCGATATGACCGAGGAAAAACTGGAAATGGCCAAAGAGTTCGGCGCCACCCATGGCGTGCTCGGCAGCCTGAAAGAACCCTGGAAAGCAGCCTACAAGGCTTTGGGCGGACGCGGAGCGGATGCAGTTTTGATCACCGTCGGCGCAATTCCGGCCTACGAACAAGCGCCGCGCTACCTTGGCCCGGGTGGCAAGACCATCATGATCGGCATGCCGCATTCCGGCGATGAAGCGCGTTACGAGCCGGTCATTCTGGCCGCACTTGGCCAAGGATTGGTGGGATCGAAAATGGGCGACGTTGTTATCCAGCGCGATATCCCCTGGATGATCGATCTTTATGAACAAGGTCGGCTGAAACTGGATGAATTGATCTCTGGCCGCTGGTCGCTGGATCAAATCAACTATGCCATCACGGACACCAAATCCGGAGCGGCCAAGCGCAACGTTATTGTGTTTGACCGAAGCTAGTCGCGCTTGACAGGAGGGCATCTGATGAAGCTGCAAGACCTCGACGTTATCATTACCGCTCCCCCGGCGCCCGGATGGGGCGGGCGCTATTGGATTTTGGTCAAGGTCACAACCGACACGGGTGTTACCGGTTGGGGAGAATGCTATGCATCCTCGGTCGGGCCTGATGCCATGCGCCATGTCATCCGCGACGTGTTCGAGCGGCACATGCAGGGTGAAAATCCCGAGAATATCGAACTGATGTTTCGGCGTGCGTATTCCAGCGGTTTCACACAACGCCCCGACCTGACCGTGATGGGGGCGTTTTCTGGCTTGGAAATTGCATGTTGGGACATTTTGGGCAAAGATCGTGACCGACCTGTTTATGCTCTGCTTGGCGGCAAGATGAACGACCGTATCCGGGCGTATACGTATCTTTACCCCCTGCCCCAACACAACCTGACAGACTTCTGGACGTCCCCGGAACAAGCCGGGGAAAGTGCGGCGGAAATGGTCAGGCGCGGATACACCGCTGTCAAATTCGACCCGGCCGGGCCCTACACAATCCGCGGCGGGCACATGCCGGCGATGACAGACATCTCTTTGTCCGTGGCATTCTGCCAGGCGATCCGAGAGGTCGTCGGTGACAAGGCCGATCTGCTGTTTGGCACTCATGGTCAATTCAACACCGCAGGTGCAATTCGCCTGGGGCAGGCACTGGAGCCTTACTCACCGCTCTGGTTCGAGGAACCAACGCCGCCGGACATGATCGACGACATGGCCCGCGTTGCCCGCAACGTCCGCATTCCGGTGGCCACGGGTGAGCGTATGACCACCAAGGCCGAATTTGGCGCTGTTCTGCGTGCGGGTGCTGCTGAAATCCTGCAACCCGCGCTGGGGCGCGCGGGCGGGATCTGGGAGATGAAGAAGGTTGCGGCAATGGCCGAGGTGTTTAATGCCCAGATGGCTCCGCATCTGTACGCCGGTCCGGTGGAATGGGCTGCCAATATCCATCTCGCGGCCTCGATCCCCAACTTGCTGTTGCTGGAATCTATCGACACGCCTTACCACGACCAATTGATCAAGGGGTCCTTGCGCGTAGAAGACGGGTATGTCGCCGCGCCGTCGGCGCCGGGCCTTGGAATCGACGTTGATGAAGATCTGGCGCGCGCGCATCCCTACAGCGGCGACGGATTGCATCTGGAGATGCAAGAGGCGCCCTGCGATTACACCGACGGCAACGCCTTTCAGGGCGGAGCCCCTGCTACCGAGGATTGATCCAGCTGGCTCGAGGTATCCTGCGTCTCTAAAACGTAGCTGGGTGGCTGGGACGAGGCGTCAAACACACGGTGAGGCGATTGCCACGCGCCGGTTGTCAGAAACAAAGCAGTCGTCTGACAACACTAATTCCGGCTTAGAAAGCCAGCACATCGTGTTTTAGTTCGAAACATATCCGGCAATGACCTGCAACAGCTTGAACGCCGTAGCCGCGTCGTTTTCCACAACGGCCAGGAATTCTTCCTCACCGATGCGCAAACAGGACAGCTCTGTTTCGGCAACCATACTCAAGGCGCGCGGTTCTTTGCGGATCAACCCCAATTCGCCGACCAAAGCGCCCGCCCCAACCTTTGCAATCAGTTGATCGGGTCCCTCGATTTGGGGAAGATACAGCCCAGCCTCACCGTCCAAGACAACATAAGCCCCGTCCGTCGGCTGATCATCTTTCAAAAACACCACCTGCCCGGGAGCCGCATTGAACCAGCGCGCACCAAAGGCCAACAGGCGCAATTGCCTGCGATCCAACCCCGAAAACAGAGGGGTCTGTTCCAATGCGCGAAGCTTGCGCGCAAGGTCGGCCGAGGCAGCGCTGTCCTCCTCCACGTCCGCAGGTCCTTCGTCAGTGACCACACGACCTTGTCGGATTTCAACATACATGTCGAATACATCAGGGCTTTCGAACTGGTCATTCAGGTAGATGACCGTGGTCTCGGGCAGCAATTCACGCAGGTTTTTGTACACAGCGACCTGTGTCTGCATGTCATAGCTGGCCAGCGCGTTTTCCAGGATCAAAATGTCGGGTTTTTTGATCGTTGCCCGGGTAAAGGCCAAAGGTTCGGCAAAAACGGCTGGCAGGTTTTGCCCCCCCAGAGACACCGGAATGTCGTAGATCAATTCCACCACCAGCGGCCGTGCGCCATTTTCGTCCAACACATCGACGATCAGTTTGCGCGCTTCATCCGAACGCACACCGCCTATCTGGCTGACTTTCCCGAACAGGGCGTTTTCCATCACCGTTAAGCCGGGCGCAAACTCGTCCGGTTTCAGCGGCACGAAGACATCCTGCAACCGCTCCAACAGCTTCTCGGAATGACTGTGGCGCAGTTCAAGGATCCGGTCCTTCAACTCATCTGTAAACGCCGGCCCGATCTGTTCGGCCGAAATCACCAAGGGAACCGCAAGCAAATTGGCCAACTGCCCGTCATCCAGCCCAGCGGCACCTTCCTTGCGTGTGCGCTCGACCAGCTCGACGGCTGTTTCATAGGTTTGCGCCTCAAGCCCCAACTTGCGGAACAATGGGTGATCCGTTCCGTCGAGCCCGAAGATCTGCCGCAGCATATCGATCACGTCACGCGTCAACGCTATCAGTGTCTCGTCCAATTCCAGCTCGCGCAATTGCCCCAGAAAGACAGTTTGTTGCGCCAGCAGGTCTTGTGTCACTGAAACACGAGGTGTTGCAAAAAGCAGGTTTTCAGCCACGGGAAGCGCCGGATTGTAGCTGTCCCGATCAAAGATCAGAGCATGCTGTTCCAACCCTGCCTCATGAACTGCTTGCTGAACACGCGGGCGAAGCTCAACCAATTTTTGCGCAAGCTCTGGGTGTTCTGTCGCATTGAACTCCTGTTCTGCACCGCGCTGGAACAGTGCAGCCCCGGATCCCATCCCATCAATCAGCCGTAGCCACCAATCTCGCAACGCGGTTGCACTGTCTAAACCCGCCAGAGACGGATCCAGCCATTCAGCCTTGAAAGGGTCGGTGCTATTCCCAGCCCTGAGAGTTTCCGGAAAATCTGGATCGTCGGCGGCGTTTGACAATGGCTTGTACCGCATCGGCATCATGACGTTGTCACCCAGTGTGCCTTGGAACATGACCGGCCGGGACGAGGCATAGCCTATGCGTGCTGCCACAATACCTTGATGCAACTCGGACAGTTTCTGATCACCGATTTCGACCCGACCTGCACTTGGCAGGATTTCCCGGGTCAACAACTCTCCGATCGCTCGCCTATCCTCTTCGCTTGGCGCGGCGATACCGATGGTTTTGCCATGCGGAAAAGTCAGGTTTAGATCATCCAACACCTGATTTCCATCGATGTCGCGGACCGACACCCGATCCAGAACAATATCGCGATTCAGATGCGGGCGTGCTTCAGGCTCACCTTCGAACAGCTTTTCATCCTGCATACCGGAAGGAGCAAAGCGTTCGATCACGACATCCCAGCGCAGGGACATATCCTGGGTCTGGTTGTAGTAGGTCAGCAGCTCTTTCCAGGGCGAGCTGAGATCTTTGTAAGCCGCAAGCGCCGCAACCAGAGCCCCCAGTGAAACCGACCCCTGAAGCACCAGAAGCCCGCCAACCAGGTAGAACATGAACGGCGTCAATTGCGAGATGAAGTTGTTTATGAACTTCATAAAAAACTTCTTCTGGTAGATCTCGAACCGGATGCCAAACAACCGACCCAATTGATCCGAGATCATGGCCCGACGATACCGCCACCCCCCGTTCGCGCGCAGGGTCGATGCGCCTGCGGCGTTTTCACCGATTTGGGCCGCCAATACGCGCACTTCTTGAATACGGCGTTTGTTCAGCAAGTTGATCTGACGTTGCAAGCGCGGGATCAACCAGGCCTGAACCGGGATCAGCGCGACGGCGGCCAGACCAAACCAGAAGCTTTGCAGAAACAGGAAAGACAGGATGGTGATCATCTGCCCGGCCTGCAAAACCGGTTGACTGATCGCATCGCCCATCAGCCCGCCCATCGGCTCACTTTCGGCGGTGATCATCGATACCAGCTCACCTTGGCTGACGCGCTCAAAATAAGGCTGTGGGAATCGCAAGGTGCGACTGATCAACTGATAGCGAAGCCGGCGCAGCATCCGCTCGCTCAGCACACCTTTCATGGTGTTGATACGCATCTTCATCAGCCCGTGCGCCAGAACCGCGACCAAAAAGGCAAAACACAAAATGATCAGAAAATTCGTCTGCGGCAGGCTGTAACCCCAGAACTCGACAATGCTGCTTGTGGCGCCAATCGCATCATTGATGATGCGTTTCGGCAGCTCCAGCGTCAGGTACAGCAATGGGAACAACGTCGATGTGACGGCCAGCAAAATCAGCTGGTCGCGCTTGGAGTACTTCCAAATGAACCGAAAAATCGTGCGTTCTATTGAACCTGCCCCTGCTGCTGATCAACGAAGTGATTTTGGTGTTATGCACGCAAATACAACAGATTGAATTTACAGTATTCCAGTTGGGATACGCAAATAGTTTCACACTTGGTATATTTATTCGCGTTGTGTGAACTAGTTCATTTACGTGCCCGCGTTTTCAGTCATAGTATTCGGGCAGGACGAGATCGGGAGGGTACTTTTGACTGCCAGTTTTGGCGCAGTATTTCTTATGCTCTGCTTATTGCAGATCAAGCATATGTTTGCCGATTTCTTCCTACAGACACCTAAAATGCTTTCCGGGCGAGGAGAGTATTTTCACATGGGTCGTGCACAGCATGCCGGTGTGCACGTCGTTGGTTCTGTTATCGTGTTCCTGCTGTTCGGCGCACCACTGACGTTTATTCTGGTCATCGGGGCCCTGGAATGGGTTGTTCACTTTAACATCGATTTCTTCAAGGCAAGCTATTCCGACAAAAAGCAGCTGGAGCCCAATCAGGCCGCGTTTTGGCGCGCGGCGGGATTGGATCAGTGCCTGCATAACCTGACTTATGTTGCAATGGTTTGGGCCTGGGTTACGTTCGCAACCTGACAGCTCGTCGAGATCAAGCGACTGCATCCAGCGCGCTTGACTGATAGGCAGATAGCCACAGCTGGTCCAGCGCGTCGATCTTATCAAGTTCGAACTTTTGCTTGGCCTCCCAATACCGACCCGATGGCACATAATAGCCCAGCTCAGCTTCAAGCTGAAGCGGTGCAATCATGCGTTTGGTCGACAGCAGCGGACCCGAAGATAGATCTTTTGCTTTGACCGACGGATAGACTAAACGGCTGTCCCGATCGGACAAGCGAACCATCCGGCAACTTTGCAATGCACCAAAGCATCCCAACCGGGCAGATTTCGCCTCGAGAGAGCGCAAGGTGATATCGTCTCGCAAAGGGTCGGCTGATCCGGTGCCGTAGAAATGTGTCTGACCGGAACCGTCATACACCATGTCACATCCGAAATAGGCGATGATCTCGGGGCGCAAAGCCGACAATGCCCAATAGCCTGCCGTAAAAGCCATCGTACCGCCCGCATAAACGAATCCGCCAAATTCGTTTTGTCTTGGGACATAGTCATCGGCCGACACTATTTTCTGACCCGCGTTCAATCTTTCGGGGCGCTTTTCTGTCGGAAAATCCTCGGGATGTATCAGGAAATCCCAATCCTGTCGGATGCGCCAGGCGTTGTTGATGGCCACAATATGCGTGAATGGGGATCTTGCCCAATCGCGCGCCGCCATAGCAGACGGGGCGCTGCCGAGGATCAGGACTCTGTTCTTCGTGTCGGTCATCTGGGGTCCGCCTTTTGTGCGAGCCCCATGAATCTTAGAGCATTTTCGGTGGGCGGCTAGCCCAGTACCGAAAAACTGCTCTCTTCATTGATCGGGCGCCTGCGTGAATAGAAGCCAACGTCGATCGACCGCTTGATATAGGGCAGTTCATACTGCAACGGTTGTGCGTCGTGATCCACTCCACCCTCGCAATATGCGATCAAAGCAGTCATCATTTTTCCCGCGATTGGCGCGTTCTTGTACTGGTTCCCGCTGGTGCCGCAGGCCATGTAGAACCCCGGCAGGCTGGATTTGTCGTAGATCGGGATCCAATCGGTCGAAGCGTCATACAAATCGACGACCCCGCGCGTTTTCGAAGGGATACCGAGGCTCGGCACGCGCTGCGCATAGCGCATGGCTTGGGTCGTCCATTGATCCGTGAAGTCAGGATTGTAGTGAACGTCATCTTCACACCACTGATGCGGGTCGCATTCCGGGTCTTCTGACCCGATCAGGATGTGGTTTCCATGCTCGGGGCGGCAGTAACAGGCTATGTCGCTGTCCGAAACAATCGTCCCTTGATTTTCAAAATCAAAGCCTTCGGGCGAGGGAACATGTACCACCTCTTGCCGCAGGGGGCGGGTTTCAATGGTCATGTCATCCAGAACACCGGCCATTTTGTTGACGATCGCCGACCCCGGTCCGGCAACGTTTACAACCACCTTTGAACGAATTTCTTCCCCCGACGCGAGTTTGACGCCCGCCACGCGTCCGCCTTCAGCCAGAACCTCAACAACCTCGACACCGGTACGGACCTCTGCCCCGTGTTGTTTTGCAGCATCCATCAGGTTTTGCGCAGACAAGGCAGGGTCGGTGACATAGCCCGCTTGTGGCCAGAACACGCCGCCTTGCATCTTACGGCCGTTTGGCTGGCCAAACTCCGGATCATCCATGCGTTTCGCGGGGGCAAAGCTGTCTTGTGAATAAACCGGAAGACGTTCAGCGACTTTCTCGGGCGACCACTCCTCGAACGGACAATCCAAATCGGCACTGTTGAGCTTGTGCTTTTCCAGCAAACCATTGGCATCGGTTTTCATGACCAGACAGCCAGTTTCACGGAACTGCGCCAGATTGGCGTCTTCAGGCAGCCCAAGATAGTCGGCCCAGTCACGCCAGTAATGATACCCCTCCCACGCAAAAGCCGTTCCGTCGAAAGTCGAATAGTGCATGCGAATGATGGCGCAGGACCCGGCGGTCGAGCCGTGGCCGACTTGGCTGTTGCGGTCCAGTGACAATGTCTTCCAGCCCGCCTTGGCCATCTCAAATGCGATGGCCGCCCCGATGACACCGGTTCCGATGATGATTGCGTCTGGTTGGCTCATTCTGTGTCTCCTTCCCAATAGCGCTTTGAATAGGCGCTGAATTCCTCGACTTCCTCGGGCCTTGGTTCGACACCGGTGAAGACATATAGATAGTGTGGAACCATCGACAGCCGTGTTGCCATCGGCTCGTTCAACTGAGCCAGGTCATATCCGATCTGCATGTAGTAAAGCACGCGCGCCCGGGTTTCGGCCTCAATCTCGGAGTAGCCGTAACGCGCAAACATCGCGTGCAGGGCTTTCAAACGTTTAGCATCCGACTGATCCTGAATGCGACGTACCTTGCCGGACTTTCGCGCCCAATCCCGGATCGCGAAATCCAACGCCGTATCGAACAACTCTGTGTTCACAACACATCGATGCACATTGCAAACGGCTGCTGTGATGGTTTCTGCCGGTGCCTTAGCCTGTGCGATCAGGGCCGCCGTGTTTGTGGCCTGCCACCGCGCCAAAAGCGCATCCAACAGTTCCTGACGCGACTTGAAGTACCAGTAGAAGGACGACCGAGATACGGCCATCCGCTCGGCCAGATTCAGAACTTTGATCTGGTCCACACCATCCGAAATCAGAACGTCCATGGCAACGTTCAACCAATCATCACGCGTGACCTTGATATTGCCGACCAGCGGTTCGGCCTGTGGATCATCCCTATGCAGGACCGGTTTTGTGTTCATTTAACTCTCCGGCGGTGCGCCGCCCTCGGCGGTGCGTCGGGCAATAAAGTCATGCAGAGCGCCCAGCTTGTCGTTGTCGATGTTCGGGGCCTCAAAGTCATTCAGGATGCCTTTCCAAACACCGGTCGCACGATGATTGGCATCCACCGATCCGCGCTCGGTCCAGGTGCCAAAATTGGCATAGTCGTGCACGTGGGGTTCGTAGAATTCGGTGTTGTAACGCTCCATCGTCTGGCTGGAGGCAAAGAAATGGCCACTCGGTTCGACCTCGCGCAGCGCAGTGTCAAAGCCGATCTCGGCCTCTCCGGCCTGCGCACCGGCACAGAGTTCGGCGATCATGTTCAACACCTCGGCATCGCAGACCAGCTTTTCGAACGACACAGTTAGGCCACCTTCCAACCAACCAGCAGAATGAATAATCACCGTGGCCCCGGCCATCAGACAGCCCCACAGGCCGAACTGGTTTTCGTTTGCCGCCTGAACATCGTTGGTATTGGATGCTGATCCTGCTGCCGACCGCCATGGCAATCCCAGATACCGCGCCAATTGCCCTGCTGCCAAAGATGCCTGAAAATGCGAAGGCGTCCCAAACGCAGGCGCCCCCGACTTCATGTCCACATTGCTGGTGAAGGTTCCATAACAAACTGGTGCACCGGGATTGGTCAGCTGCGCCAGCGTCAGCGCCGCCAGAGCCTCGGCATGGGACAGCGTGATTGCACCGGCGACTGTAATTGGCGCCATCGCCCCCATCAGCGTGAACGGTGTGATAATCGACATTTGCCCATGGCGCGCGAAGTCGATCAGCCCTTGCGCCATGGGGATATCAAGCGTGCGCGGGCTATTGGTGTTGATGATCGTGTAGCAATGCGCGTTGCCGCGAAACACGTCGTCGGACAGGCCGCGCGCGGTCGACAGCATCTCAAAGCAATCCATTACCTGCGGTGTCCCGCGCGAGAAGAAGAACGGGAATTTATCCGTCAGCTCCATCTGCGCCTGTGTCGTGAAGTAGTGGCGCAGATTGGTCGGAAGGTCCTGCGGTTCGACCTGTGGCGAAATCATCTGGAACACATCGAAATGATGCGTGAGTTTCAGGAAGTCCAAATAGTCCTGCCCGGTTGCAGCACGGCGCCCCCGTTCCAAATCCGTCGCATTCGGGGCTCCTGCCCCGGGTTGAAAAACCAGCGACCCCAATTCCAAGGTAAAGTCCCTACGCCGCGCCCCGGCTCGGCAGGAGATAGATTTGGGTGCAGAAACAATCGCCGCCTCAACAATGTCGCGCCCGATGAAGACCAGTTGGCTGTCTTCATCTACCTTTGCGCCCGCTTTTTTGAAGATACGGATCGCTTCGGGCAGCAAGACCTTGACCCCAAGCTCTTCAAGCGTACGCAGAGCAGTCTCGTGCATGTCCGCGATCTGGTCCGCCGGGAACACTTCCATCTGTGGGAAAGGGTTCCGCAATTGACGGTAGTTCACATCGCGACGAATCGGCGGGGCAGCATCTGATCCGCGCCCACGCCGTCGTCTGCCCCGTTCTGAGGTCTGCGCGATCATCCTCAGCCCCTCATCGCTTTGCCTTGGGGATCATAGGGCGATGGCGCAATCACGCGGGCCGGGCGCTCGACACCTACCACATGCACCGACAGTTCCGTTCCCGGTTCCATCTTGTCACGATTGACCAGCGCCATCGCAAGGGACTTGCCAGTGTAGTGGCCGTACCCACCCGAAGTCACAAACCCGACACGTTCTTTCCCTGCCCAAACAGGTTCGTATCCGCTGGCATCTGCGTCCAGCGCATCGACTTCCAGTGTCACCTGAACCTGAGCCGGACCATTGCCGTCGCGCTCAGCCACAGCCGCGTCTTTACCGACAAAGTCCTTGTCCCAATCGATCCAGCGATCCATCCCTGTCATGCCCGGTGTATAAAGCTGGGTGAATTCCGCCGACCAGATACCAAAGCTCTTTTCAAGACGCGTCGACAGCATCGCGTTGAACCCGCATTCGCGAATGCCATGCTCGGCCCCGGCCTCAAGTAGCATTCGACGCAGCTTGATATGATCGCCATAGCGACAGTTGATCTCATAGCCTTTTTCACCCGTCACCGACATACGCGCCACACGGGCGCGAACGAGACCAATATCGAAATCGCCGCAGCCCATGAATTTCAAGCCCGAGATTCCCTGTTCGGCCAGTTTCTCGATCACCGTCTGCGATTTCGGCCCAACGAGACCAAAGCCGCAATATTCCTCGCCCAGATCGCGGATCTCGACTCCGTCGATCATGTGGTCGTCGAACCAGCGCATGTGCCAGGCGCGAAGGTAGTAGCTGCCCATAATCCACCAAGTGCCATCACCCCAGTTCAGCACGGTCAGATCGCCCTTTAGGCGCCCGTTCTCCCCCAGCATCGGCGCCAGTTTCGCCCGCCCCGGGACTGGTAATTTCGAGGCCATGACTTTGTCGAGCCAAACTTCCGCGTTTGGCCCCGTGACTTCGAACCGTGAGAAGCCCGAGATATCCATCAGGCCGACACCTTCGCGGATCACCTTGCATTCCTCGGCCACAATATCATGTGCGTTGGAGCGCTTTAGGGTCGGCGTCTCCTCGAACCTTTTGGGTGCAAAATAGAGCGGTACTTCAAGGTCCCAGCTCACCCCCCATTTGCACCCTGCCTCAGTCATCGCGTCATGGGCCGGGGTCATTTTCAACGGACGGCCCGCGGGCAGTTGCTCATTCGGGTAAGTCATCACGAAACGACGGGAATAGAACTGCCCTGTGGTTTCGCGGATGTATCGTTTGTTCTGAGCAAAATCGCCATAACGCGCCACATCCATTGGCCAAGCATCAGCCTCGGGCTCGCCATGGATCATCCATTCGGCCAGCGTCTTGCCAACACCGCCACCTTGAAGGAAACCAGCCATCACCGCACAGGCTGACCAATATCCGCGCTTTCCCGGAACAGGCCCGACCAGCGGGTTGCCATCCGGCGAGAAGGTAAACGCTCCGTTGACCCAAGTTTTGATACCGACATCCTGAATTGAAGGATAGCGTTCGAAGCCCAGCGTCAGTTCGTTCTCGATCCGGTCGAGCTGTTCTTGAAACAGCTCTTCGCCATAGTTCCACGGAGCCCCATCCATGGCCCAGTGTTCGTGATCTACCTCATAGATGCCAATCAGAACACCTTTCTGGTCCTGCCGCATATAGGTGAACCCTTCGAGGTCGACCGTCATCGGCATCTCAAAATCCGCGGCAGCCACTTCGGGAATGGAATCCGTAATCAGATAGTGGTGTTTGAGCGGCGAAACCGGCAATTCCACACCCGCCATACGCCCCACCTGCTTGGCCCAGAGGCCTGCGGCATTGACCACGTGTTCGCACGTAATCGTGCCTTTGTCGGTGACAACTTTCCAGCCATCGTCGGTTTGGATCAGCTCTTCGACTTTGGTTTCTTCATAATACTCGGCCCCACGTTTTTTCGCGGCCGTCGCATAGGCCTGCACGGTGCCGGTTGTGTCGATGTAACCCTCGCGATCAGCCCACATGGCGCCCAGTACGCCGTCAGTGGACATGATCGGGCAACGTTTCTGCGCCTCTTCCGGCGTCAGTAATTCGCAATCGTCTATGCCGATTGACTGGAAGATGCGGTAGTTCGCCTGCAACCATTCCCAGCGTTCCGGCGTTCCGGCCAAGGTCAGACCACCTGTCATATGCAGGCCGATATTCTGACCGGATTCTTTCTCGATCTCGCTCAGCAAGTCGATGGTATAGGCCTGCAGCGACGCCATGTTCGGATCCGCGTTCAGTGCATGAATGCCGCCTGCTGCGTGCCAGGACGACCCCGACGCCAGGCGCCGGCGTTCCAGCATGACCACATCGGACCAACCGAACTTGGCCAGATGATACAAAACCGAGGCGCCCACAACACCGCCCCCGATGACCACGACACGATACTGGGATTTCATCCCAACCTCCCCTGCATAGAACCTCAGGAGACGCTAGTAGCACTGTTCACTTCTGTCTAGACATTTCTGTACAGTATTTACCGCGTAAAATTACTGCGCAACTTACCTCAGTTGCTACAGGGACGCGCTGGGGCGGGATTTCACGGCTTCAAACCAAGACTGAGTGGCCGTGTTACCCTCGGGGATCCGCATTTTCACGACACGCGCGAAATCGACGAAGACAAAGGTCGAGATATCCGCGAGTGTGAAACTCTCCCCCGCAACATACGAACTATCCTTCAGTCTTTCCTCTAGCAGATCGAAGAACAGTATTGTCCGATCAACACCTCGCTGCGCCAGCTCGGGGATCTGGGCGTAATTCACGGGGCCGGGGATGGCCCTATCCGCGAACGTAGGATGCGCATTCCGCAAAGCTTCGGCAATCGGTACTCCGCCCTGTTGCTCGACAATTGCGTTCCACATCAGGACCGAACCTTTTTCATCCGGCGTCCTGCCCATGAGCGGCGGTTCAGGAAACCGAGCCTCAAGGTACGCAGCAATGCCCAGGTTTTCCGTCAGCACCGTCCCCGCTTCCGTTACCAGAACCGGTATTGTGGCACGGGGGTTCACGGCGCGAAACGCATCGCTCAATTGCTCACCTTTGGCAATCGAGATATCGCGGGTCTCGATCTCCAACCCTTTCTCTGCGATGAACATACGGGCACGACGCGGGTTCGGGGCCGTAGAACAATCATAATAAATCATTGTCTGCCTTCCTCGCGGATCAACGGCGATAGATAAAGCAACGCCCATCAACCGCACCATCGGGCAGCGGCAATTCGGTTAGCGTGTCAAAATACATCCGGTCGCTGGAGACCATCAGCCCACCCTGCGCCAAAAGGGGCTCGATCAGAGGCGAAACAAACCGTGCGAACGCATCGTTCTTTTCCCGGTTGTGACCGCCCAGATCAGCGTGGATCAAACTGGCTGATGCGCCAAACCGTTCAACAGATGCAGGCAGTGTCTCGCGCACATCCCCAAGGATAACGCGGTCTTCCGGAGGCGTGGAATCCGGATGGGACGCAACCGCCCGCTCGAAAACAAATACCGGACGGCCCTGAATATGCTGCACCAAATGGTGATAGGTTCGACCGTTGCCCAAGCCCAATTCGAACACAGGACCCGACATGTCGTTGGTTTGGCCAATCGCGAAATCCAGGCAGGTACGCTGCGACACCATGCGATCAATAAACAGATCCAGTCGGCTTTGATTCTCGGACACGGGGAAATCTCTCCTTGATACCAGTCGCCAACTTAGATGAGGTCGACACCGCCCGTGATGGCAAAAACTCAAGACTTTGTGTAGGACAGAAGTCCAAAGTTTCACATTTTCGCGACATTTCAGCCAAAGAACGGGTTTGACTAGTCGGGCAGAACCGGGCGACACTGCACAAAAAAACACGGGGAGTTGATTTAGCCGATGTTAGCGAACGGCCAGCCGGGTGGAAAACCCGCATGAGCGCGTTGTTGTCTGTCAGAGACCTCAGCATCGGCTTTGGCACGGCAAAATCTGTTGTCACGGGTGTGAATTTTGATGTTGAGGCCGGACAGACACTTGCGCTAGTCGGAGAATCTGGTTCGGGGAAAACGATATCGTGCCGGGCTGCTTTGCGTATTCTTCCCCGCATCGCCCAAATTCGCAGCGGCAAGATTACCTTGAACGACTCCAAGGGAATGGCAGAACTGACGACGATCAGTGAACGCGAGATGCGGAATATTCGCGGCAACAGGATCTCGATGATCTTTCAGGAGCCGATGCGATCCCTGTCCCCTTTGCACAAAATCGGCAATCAGGTCAGCGAAGTATTGTGGCTGCATCGCGGGGCTTCAGCAGCACAGGCGCGCAAAGAAGTCCTGTCCCAGTTCGAACGCGTGGGGTTTCCTGATCCGCAGCGGGCCTACGATTCTTATCCGTTTGAACTGTCTGGCGGCATGCGCCAGCGCGCCATGATCGCCATGGCCATGGTGTCAAAACCTGAACTGCTGATTGCCGACGAACCGACAACCGCATTGGACGTGACCACTCAGGCGCAGGTTCTGGGCCTGATCAAGGAACTGCAGCGCGAAACTGGCATGGCGCTGATCCTTGTCACTCATGATCTGGGTGTTGTCGCCAACATGGCGGAACAGGTCGTGGTCATGCACAAAGGCCGCGTGATGGAGGCAGGGTCAGCCGCCCCCATCCTTACAAGTCCGGCGCACCCCTATACCAAGCAATTGTTTGACGCGGCACCCGAAATTCCAGATCAGGAGGCCGTCGGGCTGCCGATGCCGAGCGAAGATCTGATCCTGCAAATGAAAGATGTGTCGAAGACCTACACCATGCGGTCCAGCAAAGGTTGGCAGGCTGACAAGGCAATCCATGCCTGCCGCGGTGTTGACCTGAATCTGGCGCGTGGCAAGACGCTGGCGATTGTCGGCGAAAGCGGATCGGGCAAAACCACTGCGGCCCGTATCGCCCTTGGTGCCGAACTTCCGGACCCCGGCGGGGAAATTCTGTTCCGCACGTCGCCGAACGAAGACCCCATCACGGTTCACCAAATGACCCGCGCCCAGCGCACTGCGTTTCAACGCAAGGCACAAATGGTGTTCCAGGACCCCTACAGCTCGCTCAGCCCTCGGATGCGGATACAGGATGCCATGACCGAGCCGTTGGAGATTCATCGGATCGGATCGTCCTCTGAACAACGCGACAAAGCGTCAGAGATGTTGCAACGTGTCGGCCTTAACGCAGATATGCTCAAACGCTACCCACATGCCTTTTCTGGCGGGCAGCGACAACGTCTGTCGATTGCGCGCGCGATGATGCTGGATCCGCAACTGATTGTCTGTGATGAGCCGACCTCGGCGCTTGATGTTTCCGTTCAGGAACAAATCCTGACGCTGCTGGAACAACTGCAGGACAGCCTGAACCTTTCCTACTTTTTTATCTCTCACGACCTAGCTGTTGTGGCGCGCATCGCTGACGAGGTCGCGGTTATGCGACGCGGTCTTGTCGTGGAACAGGCCCCACCCGAAACCCTATTCTACAATCCGCGCCATCCTTACACCAAGGCGCTGATTGCCGCTCAACCCGAACCCGACATCAATCGCCCAATCGACCTGAAAATGGTTTCGCTGGGTGCCGGCGCGCCGGACAGTTGGGACGAAGCCTTTCGTTTCTCGGACACCGTGATACCTTCACTGGTGGAATTGGAACCGGGCCATAAGGTACGTTGCCATGTATAAGACCACTCGCACTATGATCCTGGCCGTTTCGCTGGCCTTTGCCGGGGTTTTCTCTGCTACGGCGGAAGCCATACCTGAGCTGCAAGAGAGCACTTTTTGGGCAGCCGAAGTTGATGCGGGTAATCTGCCGCCCGTTCAAGATCGCCTGCCAAATGAACCGCTGATCGTCGATCTGGCCGCCAAAGGGCGCGACTTCGGAACACCGGGCGGCACCCTTCGGACAATGGTCACCCGATCCAAGGACATCCGACAGATGGTTGTTTACGGTTACGCGCGATTGGTTGGGTTTGACCAGGACTACAAAATTGTCCCCGATCTGCTGTCTTCGTACGAAACCGAAGGCAATCGGAAATTCACGCTGAGCCTGCGCGAGGGGCATAAGTGGTCCAACGGAACACCGTTTACCTCGGAAGACTTCCGCTATTGGTGGGAAGACGTGGCAAATAACGAACTGCTTAGCCCGTCGGGCCCACCGGACTTTCTAATCGTTGAGGGCAAACTGCCCACGGTCTCGTTTCCGGACGAAAAAACGGTGATCTACGAGTGGGATGATCCAAATCCTGATTTCTTGCAGTCGTTGGCGCAGGCACGACCCCCGTTTATCTATCGCCCTTCCGCCTTCCTGAAACAGTTTCACGAGAAATTCGCTGATCAGGAGGAACTTGCTTTTCACGTCGAAGATGCTCGCGTCAAAAGCTGGGCGGCGCTGCACAACAAACTCGACAATCTATATAAGTTCGACAATCACGAACTGCCCACCTTGCAACCCTGGTTGAACGCCAGTTCTGGTAAGAAGATCCGACACAACTTTGTGCGCAATCCCTATTACCACCGGATTGATAGCATGGGGGTTCAGCTTCCGTATATCGATGTTGTCGAGATGGAAATCGTTGCCCCCGGTCTGGTGGCTGCCAAAACCAACGCTGGCGAAAGCGACTTGCAGGGTCGAGGCCTGGCCTTTCGCGATGCGTCGATCCTGAAAAAGGGTGAGGCAAATGGCGGCTACAAAACGCTGTTGTGGAAGACCGGAGTAGCGTCGCAAATTGCGATCTATCCCAACCTGAACTTTGATGACGAAGCCTGGCGCAATGTTCTGCGGGACGTGCGGGTCCGCCGTGCGCTGTCCCTTGCGATTGACCGCAAGACCATCAATCAGGCGCTGTACTTCAAACTGGCGCATCCGGGAGCGATGTCGGTGCTTCCGGCTTCGCCCTTTTACAACGAAGAAAACGCGCAATCCTGGGCTGCATACGACGTAGATCAGGCCAATGCTCTGCTGGACGAAGCCGGACTTGATAAGCGGGACAAGTCAGGTATCCGCCTGCTGCCTGACGGCCGACCAATGGAGTTGGTGATTGAAACTGCGGGTGAACGCCAAGAAGTCGAAAATGCCTTGCAAATTGTCACCGACACGTGGCGGGAAATTGGCGTCAAACTGGTGATGCGTCCGCTGGACCGGGACATTCTGCGCAATCGTGTATTTGCGGGAAACACCATGGCTTCAGTCTGGTTTGGTTGGGACGACGGAATTCCGCAGGCCCATACCTCACCGGCCTATCTGGCGCCGACGGATCAGGTCTTTCTGGCTTGGCCCAAATGGGGGCAATTCTACCAAACAAGCGGTGAGGTCGGCGAAGCCCCGGACATGCCCGAGGCTGAACGCCTGATGGAACTGGCACACGATTGGGAAATTGCGGCAAACGATGAAGAGCGCGAAGCGGCTTGGACTGAGATGCTCAATATCCATGCGGATCAGTTATATGCGATTGGGATTTTGAATGGCGCGCCTCAGCCGATCGTAGTTTCGAACCGTTTGCGCAACGTCCCGCAACAGGCCATGTGGGCTTGGGAGCCCGGAGCACATTTTGGTATTCACCGCCCGGACGAGTTCTTTTTCGCCGACTGATAGGAGCAGCTAAATGATTATGCTGCGCTATGTGGTGTATCGCTTTTTTACGATGCTGCTGACGCTGCTGGTCGTCTCGGTTTTGATATTCGTGATCATCAACCTTCCACCCGGCGACTATCTGAGCAACCAGATCGCAGAACTTCAGGCCTCGGGCCAGTCCGCAGGTGTCGCCAAGGCTGAATTCCTGCGCGCGGAATACGCGCTGGATCGCCCCATGTGGGAACAATATTTGATCTGGATGGGGTTCTGGCCCGGGCCACACGGGTTTTCGGGACTGCTACAAGGCAACTATGGCTGGTCGTTTGAGTTTGATCGACCCGTGTCTGACATCGTCGGTGACACATTGTGGCTGACCGTTGTGGTCAATCTGGCCGCAATTCTTTTTGTCTACGCTGTCGCTTTACCGCTTGGTGTTCTCGCCGCTGCCAAATCCCGGACATGGATCGATTATACATCGGCCTTCGTGGGATATTTGGGCCTGGCAACACCAAACTTTCTGCTGGCGCTGATCCTGTTTTACTACGGGCACCAGTACTTCAACCTACCCATTGGCGGCCTGATGGATCCCTCTTTTGAAGGCCAACCCATGAGTTGGGAAAAGCTGAAATCCATCCTGATCCACCTCATCGTCCCAACATTTGTTATCGGCACCTCTGGCGCCTCGGCCATGATGCAACGCTTGCGCGCAAACATGTTGGATGAGCTGGGCAAACCCTATGTGGAAACTGCCATCGCCAAGGGTATGGCACCGTCCCGGATGCTAACGAAGTATCCGCTACGTGTCGCCTTCAACCCCTTTGTGGCCGACATTGGTAACTTGTTGCCTTCGATGATCTCGGGCTCTGTTTTGGTCTCGGTGGTTCTGGGCCTGCAAACCATTGGTCCCACCTTGCTGACGGCGCTTAAGACGCAGGACCAATTTCTGTCGGCTTTCGTCCTGATGTTCGTTGCCTTGTTGACTCTGATTGGCACCATGATCTCGGATATACTGCTGGTCATGCTTGACCCACGCATCCGGTACGAAGGGCGCGAAGCATGACCGACCGCAACGACAACCGCTTTGTTGACGACGCTCCGTTTGATCCTCAGGCGTCGGTCCAGCAATTGGAGCGCGCGGATCTGGACGCCCCAAACTGGGTCTTGGTCTGGCGCAAATTCAGAACGCACAAATTGGGCCTTATCTCAGGTATCTTCCTGCTGCTGTGCTACCTGATGCTGCCCTTTGCGGGGTTCATTGCACCCTACGGCGCGAATGAACGCAACGGCGAGCACCTGTATGCCCCGCCACAATCGGTCAACTGGTTCCATGAAGGTGCTTTCATAGGCCCTTACGTCTATCCGATTGTGGCCGAGGCTGATTTGGAAACCTTCCAGTGGAAATTTGTGCCCGACACAGAAGATCCCCGTTCCATCCGGTTTTTCTGCGAAGGATCCGAATATCGGTTGGCCGGCTTGATCCCGACAGATACGCATCTGTTCTGTGCCCCAGAAGGTGCTACTCTATTCCTGTGGGGCTCCGACCGATTGGGCCGCGATGTTTTCAGCCGTATCCTTTATGGCGCGCAGTTGTCATTGACCGTTGGCCTGATCGGAATTTCGGTCTCATTCACGCTGGGCATTCTGTTCGGGTCGATGGCCGGATATTTCGGCGGGCGTATTGACTGGACCATTAACCGAGTAATCGAGGTCCTGCGATCCTTGCCGGAACTGCCGCTGTGGCTGGCCCTATCCGCTGCCGTGCCATCGAACTGGTCCCCGGTGACCGTCTTTTTCATCATTTCGATCATACTGGGCATTCTGGACTGGCCCGGCCTCGCCCGATCCGTCCGCGCCAAATTCCTGTCCCTGCGGGAAGAGGAATATGTGCGAGCCGCTGAAATGATGGGAGCGAGTTCGGGTCGCGTGATTCGCAAGCATCTGCTGCCCAACTTTATGTCGCACCTGATCGCTTCGGCGACCTTGTCGATCCCGGCCATGATCCTTGGTGAAACCGCGCTGTCCTTCCTTGGCCTTGGATTGCGCGCCCCTGCGGTCAGCTGGGGCGTGATGTTGAACGACGCTCAGGACCTTGTCTCAGTCGAGATTTACCCCTGGCTGGCGATACCGATGTTGCCGATCATTGTTGTGGTTCTGGCATTCAACTTCCTGGGTGACGGGCTGCGGGACAGTCTGGATCCCTACCAGCAATGAGCTTGCTCTCATCTCTTCCGGCTGTGGACGGCTACCGGAAAAAAGGTTCCGGCGCGCTGCCCAGCGCATTTGCAGTCTCGGAACTGGCCACGGCGAGCGTCGCGGCTGTGGGTCAGGAACTGGCGCGCCTGATGACGGCACTGAACCTTGCACCGACTGCACCCGAGGTAATCGTCGACCATCGCCTCGCGTCGCTTTGGTTTGGATACTCCTTCAAACCAGACGGTTGGGACATGCCCGACTTGTGGGATGCGATTGCCGGTAATTACCAGACCTCTGACGGCTGGATCCGGCTGCACACCAACCTTCCGCATCACCGAGATGCAGCCCTGAGAGTTCTGGAAACACCCGCAGATAGGGACGCTGTTGTCCAGGCTGTCAGATCCCGGACAGCCGCAGAACTTGAGACCGCTATCGTCGCTGAAGGCGGGGTCGCTGCAGCCATGCGCCGCCGCTCTGAATGGCAGGATCATCCGCAAGGCCGCGCTGTCGCCCGCGACCCGCTGATCGGCTGGCAAGGACCTCGAAGCATCAAACTGCGTGATCGACCCAAGGCAACTGAGGCGCGTCCTCTGGCCGGGCTGCGAGTCCTTGACCTGACCCGCGTTCTGGCTGGTCCCGTATCGACCCGCACACTCGCCGGGTTTGGCGCCGAAGTTTTGCGTATCGATCCTCCGGAATGGGACGAGCCCGGCGTGATCCCGGACATCTCACTAGGTAAGACTTGCGCGTATCTTGATTTGAAAACCCCAGAGGGGCTTGAGTGTCTGAAAGGCCTGCTGACGCACGCGGATGTCTTTGTCCATGGCTACCGACCTGGTGCTCTGGACGCAC
This sequence comes from uncultured Ruegeria sp., assembly GCF_947489545.1. Taxonomy (NCBI): domain Bacteria; kingdom Pseudomonadati; phylum Pseudomonadota; class Alphaproteobacteria; order Rhodobacterales; family Roseobacteraceae; genus Ruegeria; species uncultured Ruegeria sp. The sequence goes on from NZ_CANLDZ010000013.1 coordinate 126,728, forward strand.
TTGGGCTGACAAAATCCAAACGGGACGAGTTGGCCGCGAATAGGGTTGAGGTCACGTTGGATGCCTATGGATGGCAAGGGCCGTGGTCAACGCGGCGTGGTTTCGACAGTCTGGTACAGATGAGCTCTGGGCTCGCTCATGCGGGGATGGACTGGGCAAGCGCCGATAAACCGACACCCTTGCCAGTTCAGGCCCTGGATCATGCCACCGGATATTTGATGGCCGCCTCGGTGCTGTCTGCGCTGGCCGAGGCTGCGTCGGGCAATTCGATTATGCACGCCCATCTGTCGCTGGCCCGAACAGCCGAATTACTGGCGGTTTTAGGCAAAACCGGACCAGATGATAAAGCAATCGAAGCCACTGCTAAGGACTACGCAGCGGCAATTGAGCAGTCTGGCTGGGGTCCCGGACACCGCCTCAAGCCGGCGCTGAGCGTTGGCAAGGCCAAAATGCGGTGGGCAAGCCCGGCTTCGGAACTCGGCTCATCAGAACCAGGCTGGCCCTCCCTGACCATCTGACGCACCCGCCGCGCGGAACGCGCGGCCCGGCCCAACGCATTGGGTAATGTCTCGTCAGAGACGTTTGCTAATGCGGTGGGAGATCACCTTAGCGATCATCTCCGCCGGGTCCGATATCATCAAGGTAATCCTCATCGATGGCTGCCTGAACCGCACCAGTCACTGCCTCGCGCTCCCTGGGCGTTAGGTCTTCCGTTTCTTTGCCATCCGCCAAACGAACTGTAACCTCACGGTGGGCAAACCGAATGCCTTCCCGCGCGAACAGCTCTCGGATATCCTGGTAGACCCGTTTGCGCACCAGCCACTGATCACCCGGCTTGGTCATGAATTTGACCCGGATGATCATCGCTGAGTCCTGCATCTCGATCACGCCCTGTGACTTGAGCGGCTGGATAAAGTTTTCCCCAATTACCGGATCGGTCAGCAACTCTTGCCCCAGCTTCTTGATCAGTTTGCGCACCTTTTCGACATCCGTATCATAGGTCACCCGTAGTGGCAGTTTCATGATCACCCAATCACGAGAGTAGTTGGTCAGAACTTTGATTTCCCCAAAGGGAATAGTGTTCAGCGCGCCCAGATGATGGCGCAGCTGGAACGAGCGAACAGATATTTTCTCGACCGTCCCTTTCACATCCCCAATGTCAATGTACTCGCCCTTGCGGAAGGCATCATCCATCAAAAAGAAGGCCCCTGAAAAGATGTCGCGTACCAGAGTTTGCGAACCAAAACCGACGGCCAGACCGACAACGCCGGCACCTGCAAACAATGGGCTAACGTTTATGCCCAGCTCCATCAGAACGATCAGGGCTATGGTCACCACAACCACGGCCAGAATGGCGCCTCGGAACAGCGGTAACAACGTGGCTAGCCGGCTCTGCCCACCTTCTCCACCCTCATCACCCAGCTCTGCGTCGCCGACCTCTACCTCTTCTTCTGCGATTTTACTGTCGATCCAGATGCGGAAGAAATGGAACAGGATGTAGCCCATGAACAGAATGACCATCACATCCAGCGCCCGTTCAATCGGCAGGTCCTCACTCCAACTGGCATCCGGGTTCCAGATGACCACAAGCGCATACAGACCCACGACAAAAGCCAGAATGCCGGCAACACGCCGCGCCAGATCTTCATAGGTCAGGATCGTGTGTTTTCTCTGCTCGGCTTCGGGTGTTTCGGTTCCCTCGCTGGGGTCTTCATCGCCATCGGCATCGCTGTTTATCTGTTCCAGCCGGCGATTGCGGTCAAAATACCGTTCAAGCAGATAGTTCATCGCGCCATAGGCCACGACCACGGACATGAAAATTGCATAGCTGCTGGCCACAATCGGCAGCGAGTTCTCGTTTTCCAGAACCAGATCCACCGCCAGCTTGAACCAGCTGAACACCATGTAAATGATCAATACCGGCGCCCATCCATAAGAAATAAAGCGCAAAATCCAAGATACTTGATCCGCCGCCCGTCCACCGCGGATTGCATGTGAAATAGCGCCAGCGTTGAACAGGATCATCAAAACGTTTCCGACAGCCCCCAACATCGTCAACCCGCCATAGACCATCGCGTAAACGTTGTAGTTCAGGCCAAAATCCGCCACCCAGGTCGAAAACAGCGCCACCGAGATGTCATACGTCGCCAAAGCCGACGCCCAGTAATAAAGACGCTTAGCGTGACGGTCAGAAAAGGGTGGCAAACGGTACTGGCTTAGATATGGAGACAGAACCATTCGCCACAGATCCGAGGCTGTGCGAGACAGGAAGAAAGCAGTAAAGACAGCCGTCACTGTAAACTGGATTGAGATATCTTCGGATTCGCCGAAAACCAGATACCCGACAATCAGCGCCATCAGCATGGCAAAAACTGTCGCTCCAATTCCTGTCAGAAAACGCATGACAAGGAACGGCATCTTCTCGCGGTACCCTTGCGGGTTTTCTTTTATCTTGGCGACGACATATCGCTTTGCAATACGCTTGCCGTAAATCTCGATGGACAGCCATCGCCCCAGCAAAAGGAACAGGATGTTCCAACCCAGAACTTCAAAATAGGTCTGTATTCGACCATCCGGACTGGTCTGTCGCAGAATGTACTGCACTTCGAACACCGAATAAGGCAGCGCTTCAAGGCGTGACTCCACCGACTCACGGAACTTCGAAAACCGTTCCTGCGCCTTCATCAGCTCAGACCCGTCAGCCATCGGGTTATCCGACGCATCCTCTTCTGCAGGCGCGTCACCCTGTGTCGTCGTGGCGATTTGCCCAGCGCTGTCAATCACGATGACACTAGCGCCTGCTTCGCTGGCGGCCCGGATCGCAGCGGTCAGATCGCTGTCACTCGTGGTTTCAGCGTCGTCGCTTGACCCGGTCGGGTACCCAGGTATCAACGATGTTTGCGCCGCCACGTCGACAGGAAAGGCCATCAAAAGGGCCCAGAATGCCAGGACTAGTCCGGCCAGAAAGTTTGGTTTCATAGGGTCTTGTATCCAGTTTTCCCGATGCCGGACAGATTACAGAACCACATGGGTCTATTCAAATCTTCACAGCAGACAATCTCAACATCTTGTCCGGACGTGTTCTCGGCGCACAGGGCCTCTGCGGGTGTTTTCAATTCAGGGGAAATTGACTATGACCGATTTTGTGTCTGAGTATCGTCCCGTTTGCTGTTTTCTCGATCATTCTGCGACCGATGCCAAACTCTGGTGCGATTTGCCGCGTATACATCAATATCCTGTTGCCAAATCGCAATGCTTAGCACATTTGCGGGAATACGCTTCTGCCTTTGGCAAGCGCCGCCAAGGAATGTAAGATAACGTCTGCGAACGCGCGGATACCGCATAACGACCTAGAAGACAGGCAAATGTATGAGCCTAAGCATAGCAAAAACCAAGTCGAACCGCGCGCCGCGTATCCTGTTTTACAGTCATGACACGTTTGGACTGGGTCATCTGCGGCGCTCGCGCGCCCTAGCTGCCGCGATGACGCAGGCAGATCCAAGCGCATCTGCGCTTATCCTGACGGGATCACCGATTGCTGGCCGTTTCACCTTTCCTCGTCGGGTTGACCACGTGCGGCTGCCCGGCGTGACCAAACGGGCCGATGGGTCTTATGCCGCGCGTACAATCGGGATGGGCATCGACGAGGTCACCGAGCTGCGTTCTGGTCTGATTCAAACTGCGGTTCAACAGTTCGATCCTGACGTCTTGATCGTCGATAAAGAACCCACAGGGTTCCGGGGTGAGCTGCTGCCAACGTTGAAGCATATGGAAAACGACAGTGGCACCAAGCTGATCCTTGGCTTGCGTGATGTCCTGGACGAACCCGAGGTTCTGGCCGCCGAATGGGCCCGCAAGGAGGCCATCGCAGCGACTGAGCGGTTCTATCACGAAATCTGGGTTTATGGGCTGCGGTCAATCTATGACCCGACCAAGGGGTTGCCACTAAGCCCCGCTGCTCAATCCCGTATCCACTGGACCGGTTACCTGCGGCGCGATCTCGGCCCCATCGGTGAGCCGCCTGAACAGCCCTATATTCTAATCACGCCCGGCGGCGGCGGTGACGGTAAGGCAATGGTTAATCTGGTCTTGTCCGCTTACGAACAAGACCCGAAGCTATCGCCTCGCGCTGTTCTAGTCTACGGCCCCTTCTTGTCCGGCGAGTTGCGCGAAGAGTTTGAAACCCGCGTCGCCGCACTGAATGGTCGCGTTACAGCCGTGGGGTTTGAATCCCAGATTGAAACTTTTTTTGCGGGTGCCGCCGGGGTGGTTTGCATGGGGGGCTACAACACGTTCTGCGAGGTTCTGTCCTTTGACAAACGCGCTGTCATCGTCCCCCGCACTACTCCGCGTCTGGAACAATGGATCCGGGCGTCGCGCGCCGAAGACCTCGGCCTGGTGAAGATGCTTGATGAGACGCGCGATGGTTTGACGCCCGCCTCAATGATCCAGGCCATCCGAAACCTGCCGCATCAAGACTTACCGTCGCAGACTATCCAGGACGGTTTGCTGGACGGGCTGGACTACGTCACTGATCGCATCGACACATTGCTGGGCCGGGAACAGGAACGGGCCACCGGATGACCGCGACTGCCCCAAAGTTGGCGGTGTTGGTCAAAGGCTGGCCGCGCCTCTCCGAGACGTTCATCGCCCAGGAGCTTGTTGCCTTGCAGGATGCCGGGCATCAGTTTGACATTTGGTCGCTGCGCCACCCGACCGACACCAAACGCCATCCCCTGCACGACCAATTTGCGGGACAGGTGCATTATCTGCCCGAGTATCTCTTTGACGAGCCTCAACGCGTTTGGAATGCGCGGCATCGTGCCCAGCACATGCCTGGTTATGCAGAAGCTTATTATGTCTGGCGCCAGGATTTGCGCCGTGACCCGACGCACAACCGCATTCGCCGCTTTGGTCAGGCTTGTGTATTGGCCGCAGAATTGCCTGAGGCGACACAGGGCCTGTACGCACATTTCATGCACACACCGTCATCCGTCGCCCGCTATGCTGCCATCATGCGCGCCATCCCGTGGAGCTTTTCGGCCCATGCCAAAGACATCTGGACCTCACCCGATTGGGAAAAACGCGAAAAGCTACAGGCAAAAACCCACGGTGCCCAATTTGGTGCGACTTGTACTGCCGTCGGTGCCGACCACCTGCGCGAGCTCGCAGACGACCGGGGTCGTGTCGATCTGATCTATCACGGGTTGGACCTGACCCGTTTTCCAACACCGCCCAATCGCATCCAGCGCGCGTCTGATAGCCCGTTTCGCATGGTGTCCGTCGGCCGTTTGGTCGAGAAAAAGGGCTTTGACGGCCTGATCGAAGCGTTTGCCTTGTTGCCCGCATCGCTGGATTGGCACTGGACTCACATTGGGGGCGGCTCTCTCGGCGACGCTTTGACAGGGCAAGCCAACGCAGCCGGGGTCGCAGACAGGATCACCTGGCAGGGTCCGTGCGATCAGCCGGAAGTGATTCAGGCCATGCGAGCCGCAGACTTGTTCGTGCTGCCAAGCCGCATTGCAGCCGATGGTGACCGCGACGGGTTGCCCAATGTCTTGATGGAAGCAGCCTCGCAATTGCTGCCGATCCTGTCTACGCCAGTGTCGGCCATTCCAGAGTTCATCGAGAGCGAAACGCATGGCGTTCTGTCTAATGACGACCCCGCTTCGCTGGCTGCGGCAATGATGGCAATGGCTTCCAATCCTGAGAAATCTGCCCAGTTGGCCGATGCCGCCTACCACCGTCTGATCGCCGAATTTCGGATGGATCCGGGCATCGCACGCCTGTCTGCGCGGCTGAATGCCTTGTGTTCGGATGCGGCGTAATGGCCCGAGTTGCCTTTTATGCACCGATGAAAGCTCCGGACAGCCCGAAACCTTCGGGCGATCGCGAAATGGCCCGAAACCTGATGAAGGCCATCGCTGCCCAAGGTGATCCAAGCGATTTGGTGTCCCGTCTTCGTATCTATGACAAAACGGGGGACGCTGCCCTGCAACAAACACTCCGTGACGCGGCGCAGGCTGAAGCAAAACGACTAATCGCCCAGATGCCGTTGGATACGGACCTTTGGGTGACGTACCACAACTATTACAAAGCCCCCGATTTACTGGGGCCGCAGGTCTGCGCGGCGCGGGAAATTCCCTACGTCCAATTGGAAAGCACCCGCGCCACCAGTCGCTTGACCGGCCCGTGGGCCGGGTTCGCGCAATCTGCGCATGATGCTTGCGATGCGGCCCAAGTAATCTTTTACCACACCGCAAATGACCTGATCACGCTGGAACGAGACCGGTACCACAATCAGGCGTTGGTAGAACTTCCACCCTTCTTGCCAATCTGCGAGTTACCCCCGGAAACCTCTGGCCATGGTCCGATGCTGACGGTGGGGATGATGCGAGATGGCGATAAGCTGGCGTCTTACGCAATTCTGGCCCAGGCTTTGTCCCATTTGGAAGGCGACTGGAGTCTTGAGATCGCAGGCGACGGCCCTGCCCGGGCCGAAGTCGAAGCCCTTATGGCACCATTTGGTGGCAAGGTTGAATTTCTGGGTCAGTTGGATCGCGATGCTTTGCACGCGGCATATTCGCAATCCTCATTTCTCGTATGGCCTGGCGTGAACGAGGCATACGGTATGATCTACCTAGAAGCGCAGTCGGCGGGCCTGCCGGTGGTTGCACAAGACCGGCCCGGGGTTCGGGATGTGCTGTTCCCATCTGATTACCCGTCGGTCAGCGCGGGCCCCATGGGCCTTGCCAAGCACATGCAACAGCTGCTGGATGATCCGCTCCTCTGCCGGTCTATGGGCTCAAAGGCGCGCGCGCATATCGAGCGCCACCATCTGATGCCCAAAGCAACCGAACGGTTTTGGGCAACCATTCGTCCAATGCTAAAGGTATCGTCATGACCCGACTGGCCCTGCTGCGTCACGGACATACGGATTGGAACCGAGCCGGGCGCATTCAGGGGCGCAGCGACATTCCGTTGGATCAAACCGCGCGCGACGAGTTGTCGGGGTACGATCTTCCCGATCACTGGAACGCTGCTGACATCTGGTCCAGCCCACTGCAGCGTGCCAGCGAGACAGCCAGGCTGGTTACCGGCCAACCGCCCCGGATATCGGATGCGCTGATTGAAATGAACTGGGGTGACTGGGAAGGCTTGCGCGGCGTTGATCTGATTGCTGACACCGACAGTGGTTATCGACATATCGAGGATTGGGGATGGGCCTATCGCCCTCCAAACGGCGAAAGCCCGGCCGAGGTCTGGGCCCGGTTGTCCCCTTGGGTTTTGGGTCTGCGGTCCGATACGGTCGCTGTTTGCCATATCGGGATCATGCGGGTCATTCTTGCCCAAGCATGGGGCTGGGATTTCGAAGGTCCCGCACCATTTAAAATCAAACGCAATCGGCTTTACGTTATCAATTTGACCGATATGTCCCCCGACGCCGCCCCTGTTCGTCTGATCAAACGCGAGGCCATCTGATGAAGGTGATGATCATCGTCACGCATTTGCTGGGCACAGGTCATCTGAGCCGCGCTTTGACACTGGGACGGGCCTTTGCCGAGGATGGGGATGGGGGCGACGTTATGGTTGTATCTGGCGGCATGCCCGCACCGCAGTTGGACAGCGGCGGCGTGACGTTGTTTGGGCTGCCGCCTTTGCGATCTGATGGAACAGATTTCACCCGATTGCTGACCGACCAAAATGATGTCGCCGATGACCGCTACAAAGCAGCGCGCGTAACGGCCCTAACGCAAGCTGTCCAAAGCTTTCAGCCGCAGGTTCTGATCACCGAGCTTTATCCATTTGGTCGAAGATCGCTGGCCAGCGAATTCGACACGGCCCTCACCACTGCTCGGAACCTTGACCAGCGGCCCATCATTCTTGGATCAATCCGGGATATTCTGGCCCCCCCGTCGAAGCCCTCAAAGGCCACCCGCGCAGATGACATTATCGAGCAGTTTTACGACGGCATTTTGGTCCATTCCAACCAAAGCCTAACACCGTTGTCTGTCAGTTGGCCTGTGTCAGCGAAGTTGGCGGCGCGATTGCATTATACGGGTTTTGTTGCGCCAGAACCGCCACAACCACATCCCGAGGATATTGGCGCGCATGAGGTACTTGTAAGCGCAGGTGGCGGATCGGTAGGACAGCCTATCTTTCGCGCGGCCATCGAGGCCGCCCGAAAGATGCCCAACAGGCGCTGGCGCCTGTTGGTTGGTGGGCAGGATGCTAAAAGGCGCATTGCCGAACTTTCTGAATTGGCGCAAGGCACAGCTGTGTCACTGGAACCCGTACGTCCGGATTTTCGACAGATGCTGCCTCATGCCGCTGCTTCGATCAGTATGTGTGGCTACAACACAGCACTGGACATCCTGCAAATTGGCACACCAGCGGTATTTGTTCCGTTCGATGACGGCAAGGAAGTTGAACAAGGGCTGAGAGCCCACAGCTTGTCCGAGCTACCAGCGATTGAGGTTCTGACCAGTCAGAATCTGACAGGTGAGAGGCTTGCAAATGCTCTAGAGCGTGTCATTTCCGATGGGCCGCGCGGTCCCCAGATACAGGGGTTTGATGGTGCGCAGCAGACAGTTGAAGTCACAAAGCGCCTTTTGGAGAAACGTCGATGATCCCGGACTGGCAGCCGCTTGATGCTGAACTGAAGCTCTGGCTTGATCAGGAGGTCTCTCTGCCGCTGTGGTGGCGGGACGATGATACAATCTGCCAAACCCCTCAGTTGGATAGGCTGTCCGAGATGTCGCAACAGTTGGGTCTGCCTGTTCATTTGGCCATTGTACCGCGCGACGTCGACCCCAATTTGGCAGATTATGCCTTGCGACGACCAACCCTGATTCCAGTTGTCCACGGCTGGGCCCATATGAACCATGCGCCAGACGGCGAAAAGAAATCTGAGTTCGGCTTGTATCGCCCGTTAGAGGACATCGTTGCAGATGCGCGGGCAGGCCATGCGAAGCTGACAGAGCTATTCGGTAACGATCTGCGCCCCATGTTCGTGCCCCCCTGGAACCGCATCGCCGCCGAAGCCGTAAACCGGTTACCGGAAATAGGCTTTCGCTTCCTCTCAACTGCAACGCCCCGCAAGACCGCGCAACCCATGCCAGGTTTGGATCAAATCAACACGCATCTCGACCCAATTGACTGGCGCGGGAGCCGTGGATTAATCCCGGCTGATACACTGATCGCTAAGACGGCCGGCCTGTTACGGGATCGTCGCGAAGGGCGTGCCGACAATACAGAACCCTTTGGCGTATTGACGCACCATCTGGTCCATGATCAAGACATCTGGGACTTTATCAACGCCTTGCTGCGCAAACTGCTGGATGGCCCTGCGGACGCGTGGGTTGCCCCAAGAACCTGACGAGAGAATTCCCCGATGAGCCGACTGGATTCCATGCTGCGCCGCCTGACGGCCCAACGAGATGGATTAAACTGGGCCGCAGCCCGAATTGGCGACGCACCCGGTGACATTCTGGACATGGGGCTGGGCAACGGCCGCACCTATGATCATCTGCGGGAGATCCTGCCAGATCGCAAGATATGGGTAATGGACCGGGTGCTGCAATGTCATCCTGACAGCACCCCTCCATCCGAGGACTTTCTACAAGGTGAAGCCGAGCCGATGTTGCGCAAACTGGCAGACACCGGACGCAAAGTTGCGATGGCGCATTATGATTTCGGGCGCGGCATCAAGAATGAGGACGTGGCCGAGGCTGCCCGCCTCTGCCCGTCGATCTCGCGCGTGATGCAACCCGGCGGCCTGTTAATCTCGGGGCAACCGCTTGTGGGGTTTGAGCAGATCAAAGGTCCCGAAACCGTCGCCCCGGACCGTTATCTGTTTTATCTCGCCTGATCTGAGTTTTCTTTCGCGCGTTGTCAGGCAACCCGCCGCCCACGCGACCAGACCGCAGTGAGAGCGGGGACACTCGCCCGCATGCGAAATCGGATCAGATCAGCACGCGCGCCGGTTCGCAGAGCGCCACGATCCTCTAGTTCCGCAGCCCGAGCGGGGGCAAGCGTTACGGTTCTGATACCGCGCGCCATGTCACCCCATAGCTCGCCCAGTCTGGCTGCCGACAACAATAAAGCAGCCGGAACATAGTCCGAAGACATAATGTCAAGATGGCCAAGTTCAGCCAGTTCCTGCGCCGCGACATTACCGGAATGGGATCCTCCTCGGATGATATTCGGCGCTCCCATCATGACCTTGATATCGTGATCATGGCAGGACCGCGCGGCCTCGACCGTCGTTGGGAATTCGGCAAGGCTAATACCGTGGCCCGCCGAGACCCGAACCTGATCCTCCGTCGTGTCATCATGGCTGGCCAGAACTGCCCCAAAACGCCGCGCGGCTTTGACTGTTTCAATCTCGTGCCGATCGCCGTTGCGATCCCGTAACCCCTTTAGCTGGGCGACGTGCTGCATGAATGTGTCGTCATCCATGGCGTGCTTACCCTTCAGGTAAGCCTCGAGCTTGGCCATATCGCGAAACTGCCGCTGTCCAGGTGTGTGATCCATGATCGAAACAATACCCACCCTGTCCTCTGGACCAAACTCACCCAATTCTTCGACGAGTGTTTCCGAACAAACCTCGGCGCGCAAATGAAGGAAATGACTGATTTTCAGCGCATCCTGTTCGCGCAATTGCCAAAGCTCTCGGGACAAACCCCGCGCATATTGCCTGTATCGCGCCGCACCTGAGGGGATCGACCCGACCCGCATCGCATCAAACACTGTCGTGATTCCGGTGCTGGCCAGTTCCGCATCATGGGCCAGGATCGCCGCCGCGTGGGGCCAGTCGACCTTGGGGCGTGGCTGGATGTGACGCTCCAGATTATCGGTATGCAGCTCGACCAAGCCTGGGCTGACATAGTCGCCGTCACAATCGATTGCGCCTTTTGGAACCGATGCTCCTGTGTCGATGTCAGCAATGTATTCGCCGACAATCCGAACACTGCCGGTGACAGTCTCGTCGGGCAGCACAATCGTGGCATTGGCAAGGATCAAGTCTTCTGTCATCTGAACTTCACACAGTTTGAGCTATTGGAACGCCACGCAATAGGAGGAGGCCAATGTGACATTCACGCGGTACGCGATCTATTTTGCGCCACCCGCTGCGGCGGATTGGACGAAATTTGCAACCAGCTGGTTGGGCTGGGATATCGAAAACGGGGCCGAGGTCGCGCACCCTGTCATAGATGGCATCGATGTCGCAGCTGTTTCGCAGGTACCGCGGAAATACGGGCTGCATGGGACGATGAAACCACCATTTCGCCTGAGGACCGGCCAATCGCTTAGCGCGCTGCAGAGCGCTTGCGCGACGCTTGCGGCCAGCCGCGCGCCTGTGGCGATGGAAGGTCTTGAGATCGCGCGCTTGGGCCGTTTCCTTGCGCTGCGCCCGTTGGGACATGCCGAGCAGTTGAACGCGCTGGCCGCAGCCTGCGTTCACGAACTGGACGACTTTCGCGCGGCGACATCCGAAGCTGAATTGGCGCGACGGCGCGCAGCTAACTTGACCCGGGACCAAGAGGCCAATCTGATCCAATGGGGCTATCCTTACGTGCTGGCATCCTTCCGGTTCCATATAACGCTCAGCGGCAGGTTGGACAAACCCACCTTGGTCAAAGTGCAATCCGCACTGGACACACATCTCGGCCCCCTGCTGCCCACGCCGTTCGAGATCACCGATCTGACCTTGATGGGAGAGGCTGAAGACGGCCGGTTTCACCTGATCCATCGCTATGCCCTTTCCGGCTGAAGTCGGGTCAGGATTTCGCTGATCGTTTCATCAAGTGATCCTGAATTGTCGATTTCGATGACGCGGCTCAGCCCGTCGGGCAATAGCGCTTTGGCTTCACATCGTTGCTGGGCAATTTCAGCGAGCGCGCCGTAAAGCGGCCCGTGCGCGGGCCAGTGCATCGCAAACGCACCATCCCGCACCACGTACTCAAACACATCAACGGACACGCGTTTGACGTGTTTGAAGATCTTATCGCAGGGGCTCTTCGATATGTTTCTCATCATCCACTCCTTGGTGGCTACGATGAACCAGAAACACTCTCTTATCATATACGGCTATCTGGACCCACAATCGCTGACGTCAAACAACCCACATCCAGCGTCGCATCATCAACAAAAATTATCACCGAAGCGCATGGTCAGTTTTTGATCCGCAGCATGTGCCACCCTCAACTCATCTTGGCGATCGGTTACAGACGCAATTCAAGCGAGGGTGTCATTTGCGTGAAAGTTCTATAACGGTGCCACAATGCTGGTTCGCGCGTTGTTCGTTCAGAAAGGCGGGTTGCAGGTCTACCACTCGCCCCCTGCTGCAGGTATATGCATCGGCAACGCTCCAACACTTACGAGGCTGCAATGAGCTTTGACCGCACCATCAAGATCGCTCCGTCGATCCTGTCTGCCGATTTTGCCAATTTCGGACAAGAGATTCAGGCCATAGAAGCGCAGGGCGCGGATTGGGTCCATGTTGATGTGATGGACGGTCACTTCGTTCCCAACCTCACGTTCGGCCCCCCGGCGGTAAAAGCTTTTCGGCCACATGTCAAAACGGTGATGGACGTTCACCTGATGATCACCCCGGTTGATCCGTACATTCAGGCCTACGCGGACGCGGGCGCGGATATCCTGACCGCCCATGTTGAGGCCGGCCCGCATACACACCGCACTCTGCAAGCCATTCGCGCCGCCGGTATGAAAGCAGGCGTCGCCCTGAACCCCGGCACGCCCGCCGAGACAGTTGAACACCTATTGGATCTGGCAGACCTGGTTTGCGTCATGACAGTGAACCCGGGCTTTGGCGGCCAGAAGTTCATCGACATGACCGACAAAGTCCGCAAGCTGCGTCAAATGATCGGAGACCGCCCGATCCATATCGAGATCGATGGCGGGGTCGACCCACTGACCGCCCCTCTGGTTGCCGCGGCAGGTGCTGATGTTCTGGTGGCAGGGTCAGCGGTGTTCAAGGGTGGGTCGGTGACCAATCCCGAAGTCTATGGCGAGAATATTAATGCGGTACGGGCTGCGGCTGAATCTGCTCAGCAGTGAAGCTTGTACGCCAAAACGCGCAAGCCTGTCCGGTCTGAACAAACAAGCGTACATCGCCAATCACGTTCGAAACCGACAAGGAGGGAACACCCTACATTGGTGTTCCAGGTGAGAGCTCAAGCGACTTGCACGGATGTGAGAGGTTTGGCCAAGAAGTAACAGAATACTGTCGCAATGGCGGCTTTGAGCCCAAAACTACCAATGCTATCCAGCAGTAGCTGATTTGGTTTCGCGTTTAGCTTTCAAGTGAAGTGCAAACAAGGTAGCAAGTTTCTATGAGGTGGATGTTGGTTACTTTTGGATTGGTATTGTTGTTTTCTGGCCCGCGTTTGGGCCAAGTATTTCAGTGCTATTGGGAGATTTCTCAAACGGTTGAAGAAGACTGGTCAACCGCGATCTGTGGAAGTCCGGCATGGGTCGACCTGAAGTTCGTTGCACCGTTTCAGTTAGTTGGTGCACTGCTGTGTATTTTAGGCGTTTGGCTTATGAAGAAAAAAAACGCAAAAGTTGTTTAATGCATATGATGACTGGCAGCTTCGTCCCGCTAAGCTTTAGATCAAAGAAGGCCGCCCGTTGTGGGGCGGCCTTCTTTGTTTCAACGATGTGCCGGGCTGATGCCCGGCCTACCGATTACTCTACAATCTTCGACACAACGCCGGCGCCGACGGTGCGGCCGCCTTCGCGGATGGCAAATCGCAGGCCGTTTTCCATCGCGATCGGTGCGATCAGTTCAACCTCGAACGACACGTTGTCGCCGGGCATCACCATCTCGGTGCCAGCCGCCAGAGTCACGGTGCCGGTCACGTCAGTCGTACGGAAGTAGAACTGCGGACGGTAGTTCGCGAAGAACGGCGTGTGACGACCACCTTCATCCTT
>NZ_CANLDZ010000014.1:0-139791 GCF_947489545.1 uncultured Ruegeria sp.
AACGCCGCCGTCGAAGCCAAGGTCAAAGCCGAAGTCGCCAACCTATGCGCCAAATTCCCCCTATATCCTAACTTGTAGTCGGGGCTGCAAAACAAAGAAAACGGCGCCCGTTCGGCGCCGTTTTTTGTGTTGGGTGAAGCGCCAGACCCCGACGGGAACGGCGCGGTTGGGATCAGGCGTCCGATGCTGGTTCTTTCAGGACATCTTCCAACAGTTTTTCATTGCGGGCCTCTTCAATCCGGTTGATCCGATCTTCAGCCGAACGTGCGTCAAAGCGGTATTTGACCACGTTGATCAAGCTCAGTGTCAGAAGAACGATGCCCATGCCCCAGTACCCTTTGGTCGCCAATGGCACATCGGTGGACAGATAAAGCGAAATACCCAACAGAGCGTAGGCGACGGCCACTCCGGCTCCGTTCAGCATCAGGATCAGGCCGTTTTCATTGCGATTGTTCATTGGAGGTCTCCTATTTCAAAGTTGGTCTGGATCGGATGAAGTTCAGGTGTCGGATTGCGCCTTCAGGCGACTAAGAACATCAGCTGCCGTCGCGCGGGTTTTTGGGCCATACCCGGCCTCTTCCATACGGGCAGCAAGGTTGGTGTGATCCATACCTGTATCGATTTCCCGCAGAATTTCCGATTGCTCGAACGGATCGTCCTGATCCATCACGCGTTCGATCAAGGATTGAGCCTCGTCAATCGGGCTGTCTCCACCAAGATGCCGGTTCAACCGTTTTTGCAAGCCCTGTTCTCGCTTAACCGCGCGGGCGGAAATCGCGCCTTGCTTAAGGTCCAGAATGCGGCGACTTGCGGCCTGCACGGAATGCCGCAATTGCAGGATACGCGTTTCAAGCCGATCCACGGTCTGCATGCGCAGAGTCGTTTCGTTTTCCAGATCAGCGACAGCTTGCGCAGCGCTCTCAACCAAATCCTGATGCTCATCCGCCAGCGCCTGACGGGCCCTGGTCATCAGATCTTCAACGCGGCTTTTCAGCCCTTCGATTTGACGATTTTCATTGCGCTGTTTCTGGATCAAGCTCGCCAAGGTAAGCTTAGCCGCCTTCAGGTTCTGCTCTGCTTCGCGAATTTTCTGATCAATCAGCTCTATTGAATAGGTGTCGCGCAGATGATCTTCAGCCCGGGCATTTGCTCCATTTATCAAAGTCTTCAAAGTGCCAAACATGTGCTTCTCCAATTATGAACGATGTTCACAACATGGATATAGCAATGGGTTGAACAGTGTTCAAGATATTTTGAACGCTGTTCAGGAAACTAACTGTTTCCAATTCGTGAAAGAACCTGGGTAATCATCTTTTCGATTTGCTCGGGCGGTACGCCGGATATCCGGTTTTCAAGGCCAAGGGTGACAATCCCATGCACCGAAGAGAACAAGGCGCGTGTCATCAAGTCCATTTCAACCCTGTCAAGATCAGGAAACAATTGGCCGACGGGCTCGGCTATGTAAGAAAACAAGCCTTTCAACGCATCACGATACCAATCAGGCACGGCCTCATCGTCAGCCATCTTCAGATCAAAAAGCGCGCGCCACAAATTTGTGTTTCCGTCCGCAAAACGCAGATAAGCAGTGCTCATGACAATCAAGCGCTGCACCGGGGGTTCGCTGCCGTCAAATGACGTACCGACGGCCTGTCCAAGCCGCCGAAACGTGCGTCCGTTCACGGCCATGACAATAGCGTTCAGATCGTCAAACACATTGTAAATCGCACCCAGCGCACATCCTGCATCTTTGGCCAAATCCCGCGCCCGGAGATCGCTGAGGCCGTCTCGCCCAATACGACTCTCGGCAGCTTCGACCAGCTTGTCCCGTAATTGCTCGCGTCGAATTTGGGATTTCGTTGACATTGTGCCCTCAACCTTGAACCGCGTTCATTCTTCAGCGCATAGGACAGAACACCCGATCAGATCAAGTCGCGCCACCAAAGAAACGCCAAAACAAGCACGAACAATGCCAACATGTTGAACGCCAGGCTCCCAAGCAGACCCAGGAACCATCCCAGTCTGCGATCGGCCAGGTTGATTGATCCGAGATGCGCCTGCACATCTTCGGACGCCTGCACAAGCTTCGGAGTATCCAGAACCAGCCTCAGTTTGGGATGTTGAGCCATTTGCTCGGCCTGTGCCAGCACCATTGCCTGTTTGTAAACCCGCCGCGGCAAGCGAGGCTTCGCCTGCCGAACCGACGCCGCCAGACTCTTGCCACGCACGCCCAGCTTGGTTTTCAGCAGCACGATTGTCTGCGCGATCCGGGTTTGAATATCTGGGTCTTGCGACATAGGTGACCTCCTGACGCGGCAATCTAGCCTCGGCCGCCGCAAGCTACAATGGGGCTGGCCGTTTCAACTGGCGGCTTGTATCACCCGCATATGCTGAACACGATCGTACATGGCGAACCTACCTCGCTCCCGCCCCTTGTAATCGCCCATGGTCTGTATGGATCGGCCCGAAATTGGGGCGTGATTGCCCGCAGGCTGTCGGATGAACGTCAAGTTGTGGCCGTGGATATGCGCAACCACGCAAACAGCATGTGGAACCCCCAGCATGACTATCCCCATTTGGCGGACGATATTGCCGAGGTGATCGACCAAATCGGAGGATCGGCGGATGTCCTTGGGCATTCCATGGGTGGTAAGGCCGCAATGACGCTGGCACTGCAACACGGACCGATTGTTCGCAAACTTGTGGTAGCCGATATCGCACCGGTCGCTTACAGCCACAGCCAGATTCAATTCATCGAGGCAATGCGTGCCGTGGATTTCTCACATGTCAGCCGCAGATCAGACGCCGAGCAGCAGCTTGCAGATCTGGGCGTAGAAAAAGCACTACAGAGCTTCTTCACTCAATCCCTGGATATTGCTGGAAAACGCTGGCTACTGAATCTGGATGTCCTGGCAAGCGAAATGCCAAACATCATGGGGTTCCCAAAGCTTGAGGCAGCGTGGGATGGCCCGGCCCTTTTTCTGTCTGGAGGCGCGTCAGATTACGTTTTACCCGAGCATCGCGATAAGGTGCGTTCTCTGTTTCCTGGCGCGCGATTTGCCAAGATTCCAGGGGCCGGTCACTGGCTGCACGCCGAAAAACCCCGCGAATTCGAGGCAGCGGTCCGCACGTTTCTGAATGCCTGATTACCCCCTATTCTGATACAATTTCCGCGCAACCAGCCACGACGCTGGCGCGGCAAGTACAGCACCTGCGGCAGCTGCAGATACGATCGCGCTGACGGTTACCAGCCCAGCTGACAATACAGCGACAACGGCCGATCCGGCCATTGCAGTTGCGATCAGTGAATATAGCACAGCGGCAAGACGAAACATAACCGGTCTTTCCTTTGATTGAACCCGATCACGATGTTACGCAAGTACAGCGAACCCGGCTTTGACATGGGTCAGATCAAACAGTGAATCGGATCACGTTTTGACGAATTCTCCGCCTCAGTTAACCCAGCTGACCCGCTCCGCGTTGCGCCCACTAGTTTAGGTTCGGGCGCTTCGCACAGCCTGCGTCGCCAGTTCTTCGTTGGCTGGTCTTTTCGGTGAGCGGAGGGCAATTTGCTAACGGTCAGGCTACTTCTACTTCAAATCTGAAGTCTGTTTGAAAAGAGCGTCAGGTTGAACCAAGACTTGTTGCGCGAAGTCCAATCCTTCCGGGGCCATTGTGCCCTAAATACTTCAGTAAACTGAATTTTCCGATGGATTTTTACCCGTAGTGAATGGTTAGGGAGCGACGCGGAGCCGACGCATCATGTGGGTGTGATGGTTTGGCCGACATATCAGACTTAAAATCCTTCGCTTTAGCCCGCAAAGCGCATTGTATTCATGGCCTTGTGGCTTTACTGGTTTTTTCGGACCCGAAATAGGCCCAAAGCAACTTGCCCGCGTGGTGGAATGGTAGACACAAGAGACTTAAAATCTCTGGGCCGGAAGGCCGTGCCGGTTCGAGTCCGGCCGCGGGTACCAAATTTTAATATCTATTTTCGACGAAATACGGGTCTTGAGGGCTTGGTGCCAGCGCTTGCTCTTGCACAGGGGCTGCGGATGATATGGCATGGCTCGGATATGCTGATCTTCCGGCCATTCAGCAAGACCAGCAGAGATTTAGCTTAACCCGTTGTCGCGATGCAGACGCGGCTTGGGCGCATCGCTGTCCGTGCCGATAAATCCACTTGGTCTTCGCTTCGCTGACCCAAATAAGACCGCCGATAAAGGCTGTTCTTCTTATGTATTCATGTCTCATGACATGATCCGTAACACGCAAACGTAAAGCAGTCCTGTCAGGCCAGAAACCCTCCGGTCCAAAACAGGCTCTTGTTCAAAAAGGGTGCGAATATGGTCCTAAGCCCTGCTATTTAAAGCCGGACCAAACTCAATCATTCAGGAGCGAAGCCAAATACGTGCCATAGGTTGATTTTGCAAACATTTGCGCGCGCTTCTCAAGGGCGGCATCATCAATCCACCCGTTACTCCATGCGATTTCGTCTAGGCTGCCAGTCTGCATTCCCTGACGTTCGGTCAAGGTACGTACAAAGCTTCCCGCCTCAAGCAGGGTGCCGTGTGTTCCGGTATCCAGCCATGCAAAGCCCCGGCCCATGGTTTGAACATCGAGCAGATCTTCATCCAAGTACATCTGCAAAAGTGACGTGATCTCAAGCTCACCTCGTGCCGACGGCTTGATTTGCTTGGCCCGCGCCGGTGCATCGCCATCTAAGAAATAGAGACCGGTGACCGCATAGTTTGACGGTGGATCTTTCGGTTTCTCAATGATCTCCCGAACCTTTTTTCCTTCAAAGGCCACAACCCCATAGCGTTCAGGATCGGCGACGCGATAGGCGAAAACCGTCCCGCCCCGCTTGTTCGCGTCTGCATCGGCCAATAGGCTCGGCAGCCCGTGGCCGAAGAAAACGTTGTCCCCTAGGATCATTGCCGAAGGCGCACCGGCAAGGAAATCCTCTGCCAGCGTATAGGCTTGGGCCAGCCCATCAGGAGAATCTTGCACTATCCATGTCAGGCTCAACCCATATTGGCTTCCGTCACCAAAAAGGCGAATGAACTGTTCCTGATCTTGTGGCGTTGTGATGATCGCAACCTCACGGATTTGCGCCAGCATCAGGACGCTTAGTGGGTAGAATATCATCGGTTTGTCGTAGACTGGCAGCAACTGTTTCGAAATCGCCATCGTAATCGGGTAGAGGCGCGTCCCCGAGCCGCCGGCAAGAATAATTCCCTTACGTTGCATGTTTTAACCTTTCGAAGATGGCGCTTTGACCTGACCTAACTGAGAAAGCACGTCGGCCAGCCCCGCTTTCCAATCAGGTCGCGGAAGACCATGAATTTTCTCAAGCCGTGAGCAATCCAGGCGTGAATTCCTGGGTCGCGCGGCTGGCGTAGGATAAGCGCTGGTGGGAATGTCTTCGACCAAGGTTCCGAGGCCCGCCTGCAAAAAAATCTCTCGCGCGAAATCGGCCCAACTTGCATTCGGAGTTCCGGCATAGTGAAACAGGCCCCCTTCAACCCGGGACCCGTTCTGGGCCATCGTCAACAGCGTCGAAGCGATATCTGCAGCCGGTGTAGGACCGCCGACCTGATCTGCAACGATGCTCAGTTGGTCTCGGCTTTCTGCCAGTCGCAGCATGGTTTTTACAAAGTTGTTTCCATGCGCCGAGAAGACCCAGCTTGTCCGCAGGATAGCATGCCAACCGCCAGCTTCAGCCACCTGGTGCTCGCCATTCAGCTTGGTGTTTCCATAAACACCCAACGGACCCGTCGGATCTTCTGTCGTTCTTTGCATATCGCCCGATCCGTCAAAGACATAATCCGTCGATACATGAAGAAATGGTATACCACGAGCCGCCGCTGCGCGCGCCATCGCCCCGGGAGCGTCAGAGTTTATCAACCGGGCAAGGCCGCTTTCGTCCTCGGCCTTGTCGACGGCGGTGTACGCGGCGGCATTGATAACCACGTCTGAGTCGGATTCATACACGCGTTCAGCACACATTGCCGCATTCGCTAGGTCGGCTTCTGTACGGCCCAGCGCTTCTACGGCAATACCGCGAACTGCTGCTTGTCTTTGCAATTCCGTGGCGACCTGCCCGCTGCGACCAAAGACAAGTATCTTCATCTATCTACACCCAAGCGCTCTCCGACACCGTCACGCGCCAACAGCGCATTCAGCCATGACTCATTGTCCAGATACCATTGAACTGTCTGTTCCAAGCCGGTCTTCGGAGTATGCTTTGGGCGCCATCCCAGATCTTCAACGATCCGCGTTGGATCAATTGCATAGCGCTGGTCGTGTCCGGGGCGGTCCATGACGAAGGTGATCTGTTCTGCATAGGAGCTTTCCGTTGGTCGCAGCCGGTCCAGAATGCCGCAGAGCATTTTCACCAAGTCGAGGTTCGTCATCTCGTTTTCGCCGCCGATGTTGTAGCATGATCCGGCAGCGGCCTTTTCCAAAACCAGCAGCAGCGCCTCAGCATGATCTTCGACATGCAGCCAATCGCGAATGTTCTCGCCCTTTCCATAAATCGGAATAGGCTGCCCTGACAGTGCTTTAAGGATTACCACCGGTATCAGTTTCTCGGGGAATTGATATGGGCCGTAATTGTTTGAACAATTGGTCAAAACAACCGGCAACCCATAGGTTTCTTGCCAGGCACGGACAAGATGGTCTGAACTGGCTTTCGACGCCGAATAAGGCGAATTTGGCTTATAAGGGCTTTCTTCGGTGAAGAAGCCGGTCTCACCCAATGATCCGAAAACTTCATCGGTGGAGATATGGTGAAAGCGAAAGTCGGTGGGTTTGCCTGCTTCGGTCCAATAGGCGCGTGCTGCTTCAAGCAGAACATAGGTGCCTGTCACATTGGTTTCGATAAAGGCAGCGGGGCCATCGATCGACCGGTCAACATGGCTTTCAGCCGCGAGATGCATGATGGCATCGGGCTTGTGGGTTCTCAGTACGCGTGCCATCGCTTCCGCGTCCCGAATGTCGGCCTGTTCAAAGGCATAACCCGGCGCGTCTGAGACCGAGGCGACATTGTCGAGGCAGGCCGCGTAGGTGAGCGAATCCACGTTCACTACTGAATGGCCTTGAGCGATGGCGCGACGAACGACGGCAGAACCAATAAAGCCCGCGCCTCCGGTAACCAGAAGTTTCATGTTACGTCCTCAAACATGAAAGGAGTATCGAGTTCTGATAGGAGTGGCGCAATGAGGTCCTTGTCCGACAGTTTTTTTTCTATCTCTTTCAACGGCCAATCGATACCGACTTCTGGATCATCCCAGCGCAGCGCGCCTTCGGTTTCGGGCGCGTAAGTATCCGAGCATTTGTATACGATTTCTGTATCAGGCTCCAACGTCATGAAACCATGGGCAAACCCAGCAGGAACCAGAAGCATGAGACCATTTTCAAAACTCAACTCCGCGCCGACCCACTGACCAAAGGTCGGAGATCCCTTGCGAATGTCCACCACGACATCAAACAGTCTTCCGCGGCCACAACGCACCAGTTTCGCCTGCGCCCTAGGAGGTGCCTGAAAGTGCAGGCCTCGGACTGTTCCAATCTCGCTTGATAGGGAATGATTATCCTGGACAAAGATAGTTTCGATTCCGGCGGCTAAAAACTGATCACAATTATATGTTTCTTCGAAAAACCCCCGGTGGTCGCCAAAACGCCTAGGTGCAATCAACTTTACCTCTGGTGTGGAGAGGGATGTAAATTCCATAGTAAGCAATACCTATCTGTGCAAACCCACTGTGCAAGCAGGGATAAGAATGGGCTAACGTAATCGCCGGCGCTCCTCAACATCCAAAATAGGCTTTGGTTCGCACATTTGCCCAAAGCCCGGTTTGGCCATTGGCAATACCCCGTCCAAGTTCGAAGTGAACCTTCCCGGCCCAGCCGCAAGCGTTCGATCCTAACGAAGTAGAGCCTATTGAACGTGCCAGAGTTTCTGAGATTTTGGTTTTGTCAGTTTGATGTAGCAAGTTTTCCTAAGAAAAAAAGCTGTTGGCCACAGACCAAAGCAATAGTGCATAGGCTTTTCCAAAGGCAAATTGTCCAGCCGCACTCAGGCGGCTTTGAGTATTGCCGCTAGGCCGTCCAATCGGTCAGCTGGTCGCGCTTGACCTGAGCGGTTTTCTCAAACATGGCATCGATGGCCGCATGATCTTGAACCATCTTGAAGCCTGACTCTTTTAGGAACACAATCAGCTCGCGCAATCTATCTGATCAACGATACCTTTGAGCCAGCGCCAATAATACCGCAGAGTATTGCCACGGTGCATGCTGGCCAGATGTTTTGGCTTGTGATTCAACATGCTCTCACCTCTGTGTACTAAAGGTGCCCTCAACTTTGCCCTAGTTTTCGAACTGATAGCCCGATGAAATAAAGAAACAAAGGCTTTGATGTTATGATAATGGTGCCCCACACGGACTCGAACCGCGGACCTACTGATTATGCATCATTTGACCAAGGGAAATGCCCGCAGGGGACGTGCTTCTGTTGGGAGACAGGGACAGAATGATGCGATGCCTGCGCGACAACGCGCACGCACGCGTATACGCAATAATATTATGATGCAGAAATCGAGAACATCATCATAATATTATTAAGCATACGCACGCGCGCGCATATAGCGTGCATCAGTTTTCAGGCACATCACGCCTTGGACCCATAACTCAGTTATTCCCACCTGCCATCTTGGTCGTCCCACCGCCTTCGCGGGCGATACATTCACGTTGCATTGCAACAGAAATGTAGACGCAAACGCGCCCTGCCAATCAACCGAAAGGACCCAATCCCATGCCATTCGACATGACCATGAGCAACCTCACAACTGATTACCTCGACCAAATCATTGCCGACGCCTACGCCCGGTTCGAAAACGTGCGCCCCGAAAGACGCACGCAGCTCGTTCGTGCTTGGATTTCGAACAACGTCCGACGTGCCGTTGCCCGAGCAGCCTTGACCCGGTTCAACGATACACAGATTGCGGCTTAGTCAATTGTGTATTCGCGCGGGACGTCGGGATCGTCTTCTTCAATCGGTTGATCGACCTGCCGCAACAACTCGCGCGGCACATCTGACACTTGCGCTTGCATCGCAAACCCCAGCGCAATGGCCTTATCTTTGACCTCAGACGTAACCCAGTTGTCGAACACGTCAATGTCGCGCCAACGCCAGACGTATTCCTGAAACACATCGACCCTTTGACCATTGACCCACGTCCGCTTTCGATCTCGGCAATTATCCTCACCTTCGACCGCGTGGCGTGCGTCGCGCTTCACTTTGATCCTGACCACTTTCGGCGTGCCGGTCATACCGCGCAATCGCGGGCCCCACGACAGATGTGCTTCTTTCTCGCAATCTGCTTTCCATGACGTTGCCAAGTTATCATCGCAGAAGTTCGCCACGGCGCTCCAGCTTTCAACACGATCAGGCTGCGGTTTGCTCGGGCGATACAGTGACCAACCAGCTTCGACGCGCTTCTGGAAATCAGGCAACCAATCACTTTCGTCCATCTCTTGATAAATGAATTGGGCCTGCTCTGGGTTCGCCGGATCGAACGTGTTTCTGCCGTCATAGACAATAAAGTTATACTGCCGAAGGCGCTTGAACTCACGCATTTCGGCAAGTTCACCGTCAGCATCGAGAATATCTTTGACCCATGTGTCCATCATCTCATAGGCATGCGCCTTCTCAAAAAGACGCAATTCCCAATCATCGAGGGCTTGCATAACTCGGTTATACCAATCGACCGCCCGCTCTCGGATTTCTGACCATGCGCGCGGTGACGTTTCGCGGCTCAACCACGATTGGAACGATGCCGGTTTGCAAAGGTCGTCAAGTTTCAGGGCATCGAACCACCACTTGTGAGATGCGTATTCGAGCGCCGCTGCCGCAAACGAATTCCAATCTTCGGGGATCGCGAATGGTTCACAAAAGGTCCTCGGGTTGTCGTCGATCTCGCCACAAAAGTCGACCAAAGCTTCGAACACGGGAGAGCGAATATCTTCACCTTTGAGACCCGCCCGCAACGTTTGGTAGTGGACTGTCTTTTGGATGCGCGGGTGTTCGAGTGCGAACCTCTGACCTGCCTCCGCAGCCTTTGTTATTGAACCTCGAAAAACGCGCAAAATTTCGTCGCCTTCATAAAACCGGGTCATCTCTGCCTTTGAATCTTGGAAATTCATCACTGATACTCCTTCATCCAAGAGATCAGATCATCGCGCAGGTAACGCACGATGCGGGAATTGGGCTGCGAATACTTCGGCCCAACACCATCTTTGCGCCAACGAAAGAGCGTTTCATCAGTTACAGAAAGGAAGTCCGCCGCTTCGCGCGGTGTCAGAACTTCGGGGGTGTTTGTGCGCACAACAAGTGCACGGATTTCGGCCAGCTCTTGGCCAAGGTCTTGCGATGTCATTGTGAATTCTCCAGCGGGAATGCGATCATATAGCCCAACATTTGGGCCGCTCATTTTCCGCGTTGCTTAGTCGCTGGCGTTCCTGGGTCCTCAGACGTCAGATCGGCAAGCCGCACCGCATTTCCGTTGATGACCATTAAATTAAGCGTGGTTTCGCCCATATTCAAGAACAGTTGCGGGTGTTTCAGAAAACAGTCTGTTGATCGCAGCAGCAATCGCCTCTGCCGACCGCTTCTGCTCCTCGTAGCTCGGCGCACCGTAGTGCCCGAGCATCCGCAGATCATCATCGGTCATTGTCTGCTGCGCCAACCAGCGGTGAACATGGCGCGGTGCAACCTCTCTTGCCGTTGACATCCACAGATGGCGCAAGTCGCCCGCCGCTGTCAGGGGCAACCTGTCCAACACATCCAAATGCCCGCGCTTGCCTTTGACGATACGCCTGCTTGGGAACACCCAATCACAGTCATCCTCCAGAATGTCATTCAGGCGTTTAAACAGCCTGACCACGTCATCCGCGACAACAATCTCTCGTTCGACCTCCTGACGCTTCAATCGGTCGAATGTGACCGTACCTGCATCGAGATCAACGCGGTCCCACGTCAGCGCCCGCAGTCCACGACCGCGAAAGCCTGTGTACCAAGTGATCATCCAAGCGAGCCTGATGTGCTCATTCTTGATCGCGTCAATCTCCTGCTTTCGATCTGCCCAAGGCACCGACATGTCGAGCTTGCCGGTCTGAACGCGCGACTTCATCCGTGTCCCGTCAAGCAGCGATGGTATCGGCAGTGCGAGCGCGCAGAGCCTATTGATGAACCGGACAGTTGCCCCTGCCACCGATGCCGCAAGATGCGCCGCGTTCGGCGTGTCGATCTGCACCGTGTTCAGATATTGGTTGATCTCCAAAATCGGCAATTCATCGACTTTGACATTGGCCCAACGAGTCAGATGTCTGTTGAAGGACATTCGGTAATCGTAGGCCGTACTTTCCATCATACGCGCCCGTCCTGACTGCCGCGCTGTCGTCCGATGTTCAATGTACTGCTCAAGCGCGTCGCGGAATGTCGGGATGCCCAAGGCGGTCTGCACGATCTCATGTTCATCCCGTGTCAGGACATTCCCTGTCGCAATATCATGGGCAATTTTGCCGACCTGATCTTTCGCCCAACGGCAATGCGCGCCTTTGTTCGCCCATTGCGCCAGCTTGACCGAACGCGTCTTTTGCGATGTTGGGTCCCATTTGTTGACGTACCAAGTTTTGGTGCCACCGCCCGTCACACACAGGCGCAAGCCTTTGCATGTTGGGTCTGTGAACCATGTGGTCTTATCGACCGTCAACGTCTTCAGGGTCGAATCCGTGAACTTAATGTGGGGCATATCGTATCCTTGTAACGACGATTTTTTACA
Organism: uncultured Ruegeria sp.; assembly: GCF_947489545.1. NCBI lineage: Bacteria > Pseudomonadati > Pseudomonadota > Alphaproteobacteria > Rhodobacterales > Roseobacteraceae > Ruegeria > uncultured Ruegeria sp. The sequence continues at coordinate 11,844 of NZ_CANLDZ010000014.1, forward strand.
AGGTTCACGATACGTTCTAACCCCAATCAAACCCAACCACAGATTTTACAAGCACCTCATTTTATTGAGGAAACTTCTTATTCTTCCGGTGTTTGACTGGTATTTAAGTGGTGCCCCCACACGGACTCGAACCGCGGACCTACTGATTACAAATCAAGTAGCAGGGGTGTTGCAAAGGCGTGCGAGTCATTGCAGTGCGTTGCATCTAAGAGATTGATTTCATTCCATTAACAGTGCCAACCGCATTGCGAGGCGTTATCATTTGTTACATGCGAATGCGACGCGTGATTTGTGAAATTGTCTGCCATATGTCTGACAGGATGAAATGAGAAACTGGCCTGATCTGGATTGAGAGACTGACCCTGCCATGTGCCGGGCAATATCCAACTAGGCCTCAACATGCTGATTTGAAATGATGATTTCAGACCAGAAAAAGTGATCTTATTTCTTGTTGATGCACAGATCCCCGTCGCCCTACGGATGAAGAGGCCGGCCCAGAAATAGGTCGGCCAGATTGAAAGGGTTTGGATGTGGTTGAACGTGTCAGATTGACTGATCGCTCGGTTGCTGCGCTCAAGACGCGGGACAAGCGCTACGACGTATCGGACAGCCTGCGGGTTGGTCTTCGCGTTCGAGTTACCCCAACTGGGATCAAGACTTGGGTGTTTGAAAAGCGCATTCGTGGCGGGCCATTGCGCAGCCACACCCTTGGCCGCTTTCCTGCCATCAGCCTTTCCGAGGCACGGGAGAAAGCAATCGCGCTTGAGAAAGAGGCCATGGAAGGCGTCGACCGCAAGGCCGAGCAAATCCGCAATACAACGGTCGCCACAGTTTTGGACGCTTACAAGACGCTTCATCTCGACAACCTAAAATCCGGCGTTGAACGCTACCGCCAGCTACAGACCGCATTGGCTGATCATTCGAACAAACCGATTTCCAAGCTAACCCGGCGCGACATGCAGGCTTTCATTGACGCAACCGCAGCAAATGCTCCGATCCATGCAAACCGGTACAAGGCGGCATTGAGTGCGTTCGGCAAGTTCGCATGGCAGCGGTCATATACGGATGAAAACATCGGCGCTGGTTTGTCAAACGCGGTGCGGGAAAAACCACGCGACCGGGTTCTGACGCTGGACGAAATCCGCGCCATTTATGACGCCGCCGAGTTCCTTAGCCCCTTGTGGACACCGATAGTGCGCCTGCTGATCCTGACCGCGCAACGCCGCTCGGACATTGCGCACCTACGCTGGTCGGAGGTCGAACTGGAGAAGCAGCGCTTCACCCTGCCTGCTGTTCGCACCAAATCAGGACGCGCCCATATCGTTCACCTGTCAGAGGCCGCACTGGTGGAATTGCCCGAGCAAGGCGAATGGGATTTGCTTTTCACGACCACAGGCAACAGCCCGGTCTCCGGGTTCAGCAAGATGAAACGAGAATTGGACAAACTTCTGCCTGACCTTGAACCTTGGCGGTTTCATGATTTCCGCACATCGTTTGCCACTGTCATGGCCGAGTCTGGCGCCAATGAAGGCGTGGTGGATCGCATTCTTAATCACGCGGCCACAGGGTCAGCGGCATCAGCGGTCGCGCGGGTCTACAACATGTCCAGTCAATTGCCCCAACGCGCCAAAGTGCTGGATGACTGGGCCGCATTGATCAGGCAACGGAAATCCAATGTTGTGAAGTTGGCTGTATGACGAGCGCAACCGATCCTGTGGGTTTGCTGACCCGCCGCCTACAGCGTACCTTCCCCGAACCGATCATTGCTACAATTCGGACCGACGATGCCGTGCTACTGCGTGAACTGGGCTATCCGGCTATCCCTGACCGAGTTCAAGCATACAACGACTATTGCGCTCTTGATCCCGAGGCACAACGGGACTTGATTCTGCGGTTGTTGGAAGCGGCAGCGGAAAAGCAAAACCAAGCAGCATGGGACGAGGCAGCGGATTTGGTTGGCCGAATGACCGATGCCTATAAAATCTGGGGTGTTGAACACCCTCACTATCGGGACCTTCAATTCGAGCTTGGTTTGGTTTCACGTCCCAAACCCGGAAAACGGCGATCCGACCCAAATGGGGGTGATCAACGTAGAGCATTGATGAAAACGCTTGTGACTATCCTCGTCAAAGAATTTGGAATCAAAGCCTCGCATAGCAAGGACAATTCACACGATTGCGCTTGCGCAATCGTCGCCCGCGTCTGCGCCGCCCATTTCGAAGACACACGGTTCACCGAATCTGCGGCTTGGACAGCTTATTATCGGGGCTGACGGCCCCACCTGTTGCACCCGATGTAAAGAGGCGCGGATCCCGCTTGTCTGTCGCGTTGTTGCTAGGTTCACAACGCGACAACGCCCCTAAATGTCCCGACATACACGCCCCCGCGAAACCGCCGTACAACGCGGAATTTGAAGATGCGCAAAGGGAGGCCACGCGCCCGGATGATGATCCCCCAGCCACCTGTGGTGACCATATTATTGTGTGATTTTTGGGGGGCCTCCCCATACATCACATGCGCCCCCCGATTGAGCCGAATACGTTGATTGCAGCACAGCAATTGAGGGCGACACAATGGACGAGATCAGACTTCTCAGGCGTCAGCAGGTTGTCGATTTGACGGGTCTGTCCGTCTCGACACTGTACGCGAAAATCCGAAACAACGAATTTCCCAAACCGCTCAAGACGAGCGCAAACACCGTGGCGTGGCGATATTCAGACGTCGCGGCATGGGTACAATCACTCCAAGAAGTGGAACGTTGAAATGACCGAGGCAATCGCAAAAGAACTGCACTTGAGCGGCGAGATTAAGCGGGCTTTGAAAACCCATGGCAAATCCTTCACGCCGGACGCGGTTCAACACCTCACCGACGAAACCAAATCCCTCATTGGCGATCTGGAAGGCGAAATTGCCGAAAAGCAGAAAGTTGTTCGGGACATCACCACCGAAGACGACGACCGAGATAGTGCAAAACGTGATCTATTGGCGCTGCAAGGGCAATTGGACATGTTCAATGAAGCCTTGCCACGATTGGACGAACTGCATCGGCTGGTTACTGTCCGGGTGCGCGATGAGCAGCAAAAGCGCGACTACGCAGCGCTGCAAAAGGAAGGTGCTGAACTACACGCCTTGATGCAAGAGTTTATGCAAGCTTGTCCCGGTTTCGCGCGACTGTTGGCTCGCACGGCGCAGTATCACGATGCCATCCGCCGTTTCAATCAGCCACCGCAGGCGGGCCACCAGTTTATCAACCCCATGGATCGCCTAGAAAGCAAATATGAGCCGCTGCCTCACATCGCCCCTGACGCCTTTATCCGCCAAACCGTGATCTGCGATATGACCGGGGCTGTTCTGTATTCTGGCGCTACACCCAAGGCCAGCCACCCGGCCCCGATGGCGGCTAATCCTGTGGACATCGTTAAACACGCCTCCGAAATTGAGCAGGTGAAGCAGGCTCGGGAAATGCAATCCAATGCCCAAAACCGTCTCAAGGCATTCGCTGTGACGGCTCAGGTGCAAGGCGTTACAATCGAGACCGTAGCGTCATGGCAAAACATGACCGACGTGGACCTGCAACGAGTTCAAGAACAGGCCGACGGAAAGTTCTTGGCAGAGGCCCAGCGCGAACTTGAAAAGGCAATTGGCGCGGAACAGCCCCCTGCGAAGAAGGACGGGCCAAGCGGTGGGCATTGAGCCTGTATCGCCCTCAAAAACCGGCTCGCTGACAAATGATCAGCGGGCCTATTACAAACTACCCATAAAAATCAAAGGGGTAATCTGGCCTGCCGCTTCCAAGCAGACGTATGTCAGACAAAATCCCTTTTCGACACGGAATGAGGCAGAAGTCATGCCGCGATTGACCACACCATTTGTTGCTTCCGCAGTGGCCCCCATCCCAACCGCAGCGATGCGCTTTGCAATGATCCCACCTGAAATGAAAGACAGCCGCAGCTGGTTGGTATCCACAGGCGGGAAGAAGAAGCCGTTCCCCGTCCGAAATGGCAAAGTCATCGTTGATAATGCCGACACTGGGGCGAGATGGAAAAATCCGGATTACCTATGCTCGTATGAAGAAGTGCTTGAAGCGGTCGAGCACGATCCCAGCTTGAACCTCATGTTCGTTCTAGGCGTCGGCAATGATTTCATCTGCCTTGACCTCGATCCGATGGAGAAGGTCGCACCTAGCTTCGTCCCGATGGCGACAAGGCTCCGCGAAGCTCTGGCATCGGCGCTAATTGGCTTCACCTATTGCGAACGATCTATCTCTGGACGCGGATTGCACTACATCGGTCGCGGCACTGATGTGCGACACCACAAAGAAAAGCTGCCTGTCCGGGATGTGGAATTGGATTTGCTTTTCACCAGCTGCCTTTTGATCACCGGTAACGCGGTCGATGATTGCATCGAAACCCCAGACATTAGCGAGGCGGCAAATAACTTGTTGCGCGACTTCGCCAAGAAGCCGGTGGCGCGGCCAACTGTGGACACTAAGGTTACCCCGTATGTCAGCAGTGAGACGCGATTGAGGGCTATCATCGGCAATGGCGTACATGGACACGCATTTCGCACTGGTGTGTGCAGAGACGTTTCACAGGCCCGGATCGGTATCATTCACACACTTGCCGAGTTTTGTACGGATGAGCGGCGGGCCTACAGCGTGCTGACGAACAGTCCACTTATGCAGATAGATGACGGTCGGGGCGAAACTCGTATGGCCAAGATGGAGCGTTTATGGCCTGAAGACTGGAAGGCTGCGCTGGCTACCACAGAGGCGAACCGTAGACAGCGCGCATTGTCCGAAGGTCAGGATGGAGTGGTCGGTGACCTGACCCGTGAATGCCTGTCAGAACAGAGCGACTACGTGAATTACCGCGTTCAGCACCATGCCCTTTCCCTTCTGCAACAAGCCGTTATGCGGCGACACTGTGACACTGAAGCGTTGGCCCCGGTTGTTGGCTATCTCGAACGAGGTGTCCGCGACTTGGGCGAAGTACGGGACGTATTTGAGAAACGGGATAAACAGCGGGCAGTCGAGCGATTGCTGGAAATCCAGATGGCATTTGAAGCCTTCGGAGATGACTTTCCCGAGTCCGCTGAAATGAACCGGTACATGAAGGCTATGGTACTTGAAGAAGCGCAGATAGACCGTCGAAATGTGTTCCGTAAATACAAGGAAACGTACCACATCATCGAGAACTATGGCGGTAAGAAAATGGTATTTCTCAACCAGCCGGATGGGTTCACAGGGGCATATGCCTGCTGGACAGAACCCGAGTTTGTCCGCGCCCGCCGCCAAGACAAAGTGCTATCTGGCTGGGATGAAAACGGCGCGCCTATAATTGGTTCAGCCGCTCAAACTTGGTTAGATTCCCCAATGTCACCCCGTTATTTCAAAAGGGAAATGTGCTACGGGGTGACGGAGCGGGTTGTCATGCGGCCCGAGGGGCGTGTTCTCAATACATTTGAGGGGTGGAGCACTCAGCCAGTCGCAGGGCAATGGCCTGCTATCCACTATCTGATCCGAGATATTGTTTGCGCCAGTAATGATACATGCGAGGCTTATGTTCTCGACTACCTTGCCCACATGGTGCAACAGCCATCGGACTTGCCCGGAACAGCCATCATCTTGCAAAGCGAAGAACAGGGCACCGGGAAATCGACCTTCGCGGAAATTCTGCGAGAGTTGTTTGGCCCGAAATACTGCGGAACAACGGCAGACGCAGATACGTTTGTTGGCCAGTTCAATTCCGCCGCCAAAGATAAGCTGCTCCTACATTTCGAGGAGGCAGTAGCGCCAAACGACCGCAAACTTGAAAGCAAGATCAAGGCCCTGATTACCAATGAAACCTTGAGCTACAATGCCAAAGGCATCGCGGCAGTCGAGGCACGGAATTGCTCCCGCGTATTCATGACGTCCAACGCCGCCTATGTCGCGCACCTCGCCCGTCATGACCGGCGCATGTTTGTTCTCAAGGTATCACCCAAACATGCCGAAGATCGGGCATTCTGGAGCCAGTTCCGGGCGACCTACAAAGCCGAGTTGAGCGCATTCATGCACCACCTGTGGACACGGGATATTGGTCACTTCAAGGCGACACGCGTTCCATACACCGCAGGTCGGGATGAGCAGAAAATGGAATCCGCCACCGGCCCAGACCGGATTTTGCGTGAACTGCTTCGGGAAGGAATTTTGCCAATCGGTTCAGAACTGAAAGCCGAAGGATGGGCAGTCCGGGCGAACCTTCTGCATGAACACTTTGTGCGCCAAGGCTATGCGGGCAAAGGTCTATCGGCGCGGGGTGGCAGCGCCGCCGTGAAACCAGTCACCACAGGTGCAAAAAATGCTCGATCAACGATTAACGGCTTTTCCAGTGTTGCCCGCCACCTGTTCCTGCCACCACTTCCCGAAGCGCGGCAAATGTTCCTGGATCACATGGGCATTCAATCGTTTGATTGGGGCGACGATAGCGACGACTGGGCCACTGCTTGATAACGGCCCTGTCATCGCGTGAGGCGCGGCATGTGGGGGCGATAGGCGTATTCGTCGCCCTTCATATGAAGGCGTTTTCGCATCCCTGAGTAATGTGCCTAGACGTCATCGGACCTTTGCTCCCGCTATGCTCTTGACAGTTGATCTGGACAGGCTGACTGTCGCTTTCGATTGAGCGCAGGAGTTATTATGTCTGAAAGAACAAAGAAATTTTCCGAAGAGTTGGATAGTCTGATTGAAGAGGGCGACATGCTCTCACTGGCGATGGAATATGAGTGCAAGCAGCAGGCATTCAAAGATGCCTACCTTAAGCATTTCAAGGATGACGAAAAGAAGCTGAAATCATTCCTTAAGGCTTTGCCAAACTTCAAGAACGATTACCAAGCATGGTACTCCAAGGCTCAAGCTGTGATTAAGCAAGTAATGCCTGACCGTCTCGCCGATTTCATTTCGTACTTTGAAATACCGAAAGGGCGCAAGGACATCACCTACCAAAACTATATGATCCGGGATTACTTGCAGGGATTACAGGTTACACGTGGCTGGGAAAAAGAAGTAGTTGCGGACGGTGTGGCTGCTATTCCTGAGTTCACGCAGCAACTAAACATGGTTAAGGCGGCGAAAAAATCCCTTGAGTCCAAGCTTATGGATTTAACTGCGGTTCTCCAAGCTGACCTTTTTGACAGTGAAATTGATACTGCTGGAGGGTTGGCAAAAGCTGGGTATCTTCGCGCAGCAGGGGCGATCTGTGGCGTTGTCATAGAAAAACACCTGAACCATGTCCGCGAAAATCATAACCTAAAAATTGCGAAGAAAAATCCGGGCATCTCCGACCTTTCGCAACTCCTGCGTAAAGCTGATGTTATTACACTGGCTCAGGAACGCTTCATCCAGAGTTTAGCTGACACTCGAAACCTTTGCAGCCACGCAAAAGGGCGCGAACCAACAAAAGAAGAAATCGCCGAGCTTGTCGAAGGTACAGGTAAAGTGCTTAAAACTGTATTCTAAAGCAACAACATAGGGCGTGTGCGATTTCGTTTAGAGCCGTCCAAGTATGCGCTTGGACTTGGCGAAGTTCAGCTAAAAGAACCACCGTCGCTGCTGATCGTAGATACCCAGATGCTCAATCATGGTGTCGTGACCACGCACGTCATTGCCACGAGTGCGCATAATGCAGGGGTTCAGGTGCGACATGCGCAGCAGGGTTTTGCGGAGCAGGATCATATGGGCGGCTTTGGGGTAATCTGCGGTTGGGTATAGGTCGGAAACCTTGTCGCCAATCTTCGCCCATGCCGCCCGGGCCACTGTGGACACCTTTTGTGGCCCCTTTTGCTCCATGAGGGCCATCATCGCGTATCCTGCGTATGGGTCGCTCTCTTCATACTCATCCCGGTAGTCGATCCGGGTCAGCCCATGCCCACCGCCGTTTACCGGCATCCATTCAAAGCCATGAAACTCGGATTTGCCGCGCCGACCGTCCAACACATAGACGCGGGCGTGGGTCACTCTGGGACCAGACTTGCGACGGAAGTATTCAACGGCGTTGTTCTGCATGTCTGCCAGCGCTAGTTCGAAATCCGGGAAGCAGAAAAACTTTCGCGCATACAGGCTTTTGTCCTTTGAGAGCAGGTTAAACGCACCGAACATGAGCCGGTTTTGGATCGCCCAATCCAAGTCTTTGCGCATGTCCTTTTCATCAAATTCCATCCCGGTTGGCACGTCATTTTCAAGCATTGATCCATCCTCAATTCACGCCCCCATTTTATTCGCTTAGGCGATTGTTCCCAAACGGTAATCCATGTTTCCACAGGGTAATGAGATGGCGTTTTCACCCCACATTCTGAGACCGTTTGCCACGCAGATTCAGCCGCCATATTGTTGTGGGCAGATGTGAGGATTTCGACATGACCCCCGAAGTAGAACAAGGCGTCCGTCAGGCGCTGGAACTCAAGGCCCGTGCCGGCAACGTGGACGCCGCCAAGCTGCTATTTGCGGAACGCTCCAAACAGGTGCGGCCCGTCAAGTTTGATGGCTGCCCCAACGTGGATGAACTGCAAAAGCGATTTGGCGAATACATGGGCCAAGAGAGTTTGACCGCCGCCGAGGCCGACGCCGCCTCCAAGGCATTCGACCGGCTATTCAAAACCATCGTGGCCCGAGACAGGCTCGCCAAAGAACAAGTCGCCAATACCAGCCGAACATCTGGTTTGATGATGGTCCCTGTTATGAATGTTGAAACGTGGGAATCTGAGGCGGTCCGATCTCAAGCAGCCCTGAAACAGCACGCCCGCGCATAATTGATCTGATCAATCCCTATTCTAGTGTCCACAGGGTTCGTGTCGCCAGTGGACATCCTCGCCCCCGTGTCGCTGGCATGGGGCCTTTTTTTGCCTTTTGAGCCGGGTTCCTTGACGGTATTCGTGCTGGCTCGTCTGGCCCACCTCAGCACATTTATCCGTGTTTATTCGATACATCCGGTAGGCTGTGTGGCGTCATACTTGAACCTGCCCCCTATTTGTTACGTTGCAAAATAACACATAACGCATTGGAATCATTCATATAAAAGTGGATTTTTGACGCTTGTTACGTTGTGAAGGGGGCCTTAAATCGTGTGTTTTTCGGACGATTTTCGCGGGGGATGCGTGGCGCAAGTACGCGTTGCCTATGCAGTACATACGTACTGTTGATATTGATATTATGATGAACTTTTGTACGTAACAAATATAACAAACATAACAATATAATAAAAACAATGATTTAAGGGGAGTGCATCCGTTACGTTTCTGTTATGCCCGTTACGTTCCAGCGGGTTTGATGCGGATTGAACAGTATTGCCCTGCATACCCCTATGTGCCCTGCTGAGTTTGCTGCCGCTTAGGTATTAGGTGCCGAGATGTGCGGTCGCGGCGTTGGCTGCATGGTCTGGTATAACATGCCCCCCTATAGGTGGGGGGCGGGGTCCGATCTAGATGGAGGTGTCCATTTACTTATGCACCAGATTTCCGGCTGAAAAAGACGCTTGAGATACGCCGCCCCCATGACAACGCACCCTGTGGTCACTGTACCAAGCCGGGATTTACAGGAGGGGCGGCTTTTCCGTCAAAAAGGTCGTGGTGCAAGATCGTCGGCAATCCCGTCATGACTACAGTCGGGCATTGATCCATTCCCATGTGTCTTTGCTCAGCCACCCCTGATGCTCACCGTTATTCATTTTCGACACCAGAAGTCGGTCGTTCGTGTCCAGCTTCTTGCGCAGATGGGCGTCGACTTGATCGGCGCTTTGATTTGTCGAAATAAACCTTACCGACTCCAAGCCAGAGTCTGCTTTGTTAGTGTAAGTTTCCAATTGCTTGATAAAAGCGCTACGAGCAGCCGCGTAATTTGACTTCTCTTTGTTCAAATTCCACGTAACCACATAAACAGCCATAAGATTCTCCTGTAGTCTCAAGGTGAGACTACACATTTTCAGCGCGAGCACTACCGGAAAGCTTCAACTATGTAGCTGGCGTTTTGGTTTGCGCAACTCTCACGCTCATTTGCATCGAAGAGTGCGCCGAGAATCATGGTGCCTGTGGCTGACAATGTCGGCCTGTGCGAAATGTCTGCTATATGTCTGATCGCCTGATCAGCAGCAGGATTGCGCAGCCAGTTTACGCGTAATTTATTGATTTTTAATGATTAAATGGTGCCCCCACACGGACTCGAACCGCGGACCTACTGATTACAAATCAGTTGCTCTACCAGCTGAGCTATAGGGGCACGAGCTGTCGGTTACCGTCTCTGGCAGAGGACTGCAAGTCTGATTTTTACTCTAACTTGGGGATTGCCCGATTTAGCGAGAACGTGCAGATATTCATTCTGTTGAAAATGCAGGATTTACTGTTAAAAACGCAGGCCATGACAGGCTTGGCAAAGCCGCAGGGTGTTAAAAGAATGCAGGTTGTTATCCATGCTGGTGCCGCTTTTACCGATGACGGCCGACTGCTGGGGTCCCTTTTGGCAAACAAAGCGGCCCTTGCCCAAAGCCGGTCCCTTCCTCTTGGCCCGCGTCACAGCCGACAGTTTGTAAAAGTAATGTCCGATTCGGTGATCAAAGACGTGCCAGTCGACGACGCACAAGAGGATCTGCGCGAGATATTTCCCGAGGATCTGAATGCCGAGCGTTTGATCATCTCTAGCGACAAGTTCTTTGGGCCTAGAAGAACAGCACTTCAGCACGGCCAGATCTACCCTTTTGCTGCCAAGCGAACGGCCTATTCCGAAAAACTGCTTGAAGGGGCCCAACTCGAGCTTTTTGTCGGTTTGGTCAATCCGGGCAGTTTCATTCCCAAAATTCTGATGTCCCTGCATGAAGACCAAAGAGAATCGATCTTGGGCAGCACAGACCTGAGTTGCCTGAGCTGGTTAAACATGATCGACGATCTTGGCGATCTGGCCCCCGGGGTTAAGCTAACGCTGTGGGAAAACGAAGACACGCCGCTGATTTGGGGAGACATTGTGCGCGCTATGGCGGGGCTAGCTGACGACGTTGCCTTAAAGGATGAATATGCGTTACTCTTGTCGCTTCTCACTGGGACCGGGAAAACCCAGCTACTGGAACTGATCCAGCAAGGGACCGCAAAGGACAGACAATCGCTGCGGGACAGTCTGGCCGGAATTTTTGAAGATCACGCCCAACCCGAGCAGATCGAAGAAGAACTGGATCTACCGGGTTGGAATTCGGACATCGTCAGCGCGTTTTCGGAGTTGTACGAACAAGATCTGGCCAAAATCCACACCATGCCGAATGTTCGGGTTTTGCACCCCTAAAAAATCCGCCTACATGCCCAGCGCTTCTTTATACATTTCCAACACCGCCTCTTCTTCCGCGATGTCGTCTTTGTCGCGTTTACGCAGGGCAATTACCTTTCGCATGACTTTGGTGTCGTAGCCGCGTGCTTTGGCTTCGGCCATGACCTCTTTTTGCTGTTCGGCAATGTCTTTCTTTTCTGCCTCCAACCGTTCGAGCCGTTCTACAAACTGGCGCAGTTCACCAGCTGTCACCCGGTAATTGGCGGCGGCCTGATCTTCGGTCATATCTTCCATATAGGTCTCTCCCAGAGGCTGAAATCTGATGCTGTCACATCGGGCAATATGCCGGATACATCGCCGCTGCTCGGGTCGCAAGCACCCAATCCGGGACCAGGCTTGTGCGATCCGGTCTGATCCGCTAAGCGCGGGCACAGTTTACGGACAATTGCGGGGCACTATGTTCGAATTCATCACCTGGGGCGGCGCCGCCCTGTCGCTGGCCGGGCTCGTCGGGCTGATCTGGTGCATCTTTCGCGTTATTAAAGCGCGTAAGGCCGGGCTGTCAGATGATGATTTGCGCGCAGTGGTCCAAGGCGTGCTGCCGTGGAATCTGGGTTCACTGTTTCTTTCCGTGATTGGTTTGATGCTGGTCATCCTCGGGATCTCCTTTGGATGACCGACCGGTTCAAACCGGCATATTGTCAAACCGCGCTTCCATAGCGTCTTCGCAAAGCGCAGCATCCAGACGGCGCAGGCGTGAAGGGACATGCATCCCTTGCCGGCGCATCCGATCAATAACTTTGCTCACGCTGGGTTGCAGGGCCAGACGCGTATCCAGACACGCGTTGTGAAGCTTCTGCTCAAGTTGCTCAGCTTCGGAATAGAGATTAGCTGTTGTCATAACCATCCTCCCAAGTGGTGTCATTCTGACAGATATAGGTAACGAGAATAAGACCCGAATATGTTACCTTGAAGTTGTGCGGAATCTTGCCTGACATCCTGGCAACTCCCGCAATCAGGCACGGTTCGGCTAAAGTTTAATCCGATTTAGCCGATGCTGCTTTGATGGACATCAAAGGTCGGATTGACTTTTGCTTCATATTCCAAGTTTGATAGGTGACCGGAACTGCCTGAGCGGAGGACACCATGACACCTAAAGTGAAAGCTTTTTTTGACGGCCAGACCTTCACGGTTTCCTACGTTGTGCAAGAGCCTGAAGGCAGTGCCTGCGCAATCATCGACAGCGTTCTAGATTTTGATCACGCGTCGGGTCGGACAACAACACATGCGGCAGACAAGGTTGCCGAGTATATAGGGTCCGAGGACCTGAAGGTTGAATGGATTCTCGAAAGCCACGTCCACGCCGATCATCTGTCTGCCGCCCCCTACCTGCAGCAGAAATTGGGCGGCAAAATCGGCATTGGAGCGCAGATCGTTGCAGTGCAGGACACGTTTGGTAAGGTCTTCAATGAAGGCACCGAATTCCAACGTGACGGCAGCCAGTTCGACGCTCTGTTTTCCGAAGGCGACAGCTTTCATATCGGGCAGATGCGCGGGGATGTTCTGCACACACCGGGGCACACTCCGGCTTGCCTGACCTACGTGATCGGCGATGCGGCATTTGTTGGCGACACTCTATTCATGCCCGACTTTGGAACGGCTCGGTGCGATTTCCCCGGTGGATCGTCCAAAACGCTGTTCGAGTCGATCCAAAAAATACTGAGCTTGCCGGATGAGACACGCATTTTCGTTGGGCATGACTACAAGGCGCCGGGCCGCGACGAATACGCCTGGGAAACCACAGTGGGCGAACAAAAAGCGCTGAACGTCCATATCGGCCAAGGGCGCAGCATCGAAGAATTCGTGGAGATGCGTGACGCCCGAGACGCGACTCTGGCCATGCCGCGCCTGATCTTGCCTTCCCTGCAAGTCAATATGCGCGCTGGGCAAATGCCCCCCGCAGACGAACAGGGTGATGTGTTTCTGAAAGTGCCCATCAACAAACTGTAGTTCTGTCGGCATGCAGGTTGGACGCCGGTCATCCTGGCCCGACGAAGGCCAAAGAAATCTAGGCGTGCGTTCTCAAGCCGCGGCCCAACCCGAGCTACTTGGGAAGCCGATAGACCAAAGACTGGCGACAGCACATAGTGCAACATTAAGGGTGCAACTAGACAGACCCGCAGACGCGGCCTAAGGAAATGGCATGGAGATTCGACCAATAACCCCCCGCTATTCCGTCTCGCCGCAGATCGCGGTCGAGGATGTTCCTGCCATCGCCGAGGCTGGGTTCGTCAAAGTCATCTGCAATCGCCCCAACATGGAAGTTCCTGCGGATATGCAATCCGATGCGATTGGCGAGGCTGTCCGCGCCGCTGGATTGGAATATGAGGTTCTGGAATTGACCCACCAGACGATGACCCCAGAAAACGTTGCGCTACAACGTGATCTGGCAGAGAGTTGCAGCGGCCCAGTCCTGGCTTATTGTGCCTCGGGCACGCGCTGTTCGGTCGTCTGGGCGTTGGGGCAATGCGATTCCATGAGTACGGATGAGATTTTGAACGCGACGACGAAAGCTGGATATCAGTTGGAAGGTCTGCGTCCGACTTTGGATCAGATTCGAAAAACATCGGGTTAACCCGACCGTAGAATCAGCCGCCGCGCTCCGACCCATCCTCTGGTCCGGTCAGGCCCGCCAATTGCGAAATCTCGGCTGCAATCTGATCCGAATTCGCAAAATCCAGATCGCTCTCAAGCGGTTCAGGGTCCGGAGTTTCAACCTTGTACGGTGTCACGTTCAGCGTGTCCGGAATCAGGTTCGAGGCGTCCTGGATGTCCTGTTGTGGCGCCCTTGTTTCGCTTGCAACGAATTTTCCCAGCTCAGGGTCTGCCAAGGCAGGCAGCGACGCGTGTTCATTTACGCGAACGGCCCGCAGACCGCCACACTGGCCAAGACGCCCCACTGCCACGCGCGTGCGATCTATACTCAGGATCTCGGTCCGATCCACGCGGGATCCGGTTAGAGGCACCAGATCTCCGACTTTCAGCCCGGACAGATTCGACAATGGCAATACCATACGGCACAAGACAGCGTTCAACTCTGCCCGAACAACGCCAGCAGATTGTTCCAATCTTGGTCCAGCTTCCGTCGGAGACGCAGCGCCTTCGTCTGGCAGAAACGGATGATCAGGCAACAAAACGGTGATTTGCCCCTGCCGCAATCCCCCCGCCAGATCCACAGTCAGTTCGAATACGCGATAGGCATCGTCAACCAGGGCAAGGGACAGCTTCCCCAAGTCCGCAGAACGTGATCTGAATTCGTATCCGGTAAGGCAAGCCTGATCGGCTGCCGCCTCGACCAGAGAGGCAGCGCGCGCCAGGGCTTCTTCGATCAATGGAGCTGCCATGGCGGCATCTGTATCAGTAAACGCACGCGCGTTTGGCCGGGCTTCTGTAACCTCTCCTATTGTTTGGGTTTGAACGATGGCGGAAACACAGCTGGGGTCCAAACAGGCCGCCGCAATCCCTTCCGGACCACTGAACAACAGTAGCAACAAATTTTCGCCGAGCGTTTCAACAAACTCATTTTGTTGCCGGGTGGATTGCCTGACTCCGATAACCGCAAGCGGCAGGCTCAGCCTATCCCCCGCCGCCCGTGCGAATCCCAGTCGCAATGCGCGCAGAATCGAGCGTGGACGATCACTCAAATCATCCTGCCCAACCGACAGCTTGCGCGCCAAAGCAGCGCTGACAGAATGTGCCATGGCTCTAATTCACCAATTGTTCCAGCAACTGACACTTGGTGTAACCCGACGACCGTTACGAAGTTCTTTATGCCTCCGTCACTGCGCCGCCTGTTGATAGGCCAGCGGCAGGCTTACACGAAAGGCGGCCCCGCCCTGCCCGGGCAAATAGCTGATCTCGCCCCCAAGCCGCTGCATGATCTCACGGCAGATTGCTAATCCCAGCCCGGCGCCCCCTGCCTTGTCGCCACCGACACGCGCGAATTTCTCGAATACCAGCGATTGTGCCTCGGGCGGAATGCCACTGCCATTGTCCGTAAAGTCGATCACCAACCGCCCTCCGACATCATGGGCTGAGATCGTCAGAACTGGTTCAGGAGATTCGCAGTACTTCCGCGCATTTGAAATCAGGTTGATAAACACCTGGCCCAGACGGTCCAGATCAGTATGAAGCGGAATACGTTCTGACGCCCGGCTGCGCCGCACGGCCAATTTCTCGTCGGTTCCGGCCAACGCGCTCGATACCGCCCGATCCAGAACCGAGCGGAGGCTGTCATCGCCGACATTCAAACTTACCTGACCGCTTTCCAACACGCTCAGGTCCAGCAGATCATCCAAAAGGCGTGTCAGCCGTAAGGCTTCATCGTGAATGATCGCGGCATAGCGCGTCTGTTCCGTCCCGCTCAGCCCTCGGGTATCACGCATGATCTCGGAAAACGCGCGGATCGAGGTCATGGGCGTTCTTAGCTCATGACTGACCTGACTTAGAAAACTGTCTTTTTGTTCAGATACCTGGGTCAGCTTTGTGTTGGCCTCTCGCAGTTTTCGAGCGGTTCGGCTCAGCTCGGCGGATTTGACTTCCAGTTGGCTGGAATACTCCAATAGCTGAGCAGACTCGTCGGCCACCGCCAGCAAATCCTCGACCGAAACAGACGATCCCCCGACAATCTGACCGATCATTGCATGCGCTGTGGCTGCACCGACCGAACCACTTAGTTCGCGTTCAAGACGGTTTAGAAAACCCGGTGTCGGCTCGGGCAGGCGCGATCGCCCCCCTTGTTGTTCGGCTTCAGCCTGAAAGAACTCCTGCGCGGGGCCAGCGCCCAAAATGCGCTGCGTCATGATCATCAGGTCTTCGCTTTGCGCCACCGAGCCGGTCCATCCACGCGGCGCCGCGGAATGATCGAATACGTTGACAAACTGCGCGCCTTGCAAACGCTCCAGCGGGCTGGGGAAACTCAGCAGGGAAGTCACACAGAAGGCGATCGTGTTCAGAGACAGCGACCACATGACTGTATGAACCATCGGGTCGATTCCTTCGATCCCGAACAGAGCCTGCGGGCGTAGCCAGCCCAGACCGAATGGGCCACTTTCCAAGATCGAGGCGGGCATCCAGGCAGCGCCCATTCCCGGCAATAGCAGCGTATAAATCCACAGGACAAAGCCTACCGAAAGCCCAACCAACGCTCCGGTCCGCGTCGCCCCGCGCCAAAATAACCCTCCGACCAAAGCGGGCAGAATCTGAGATATCCCGGCAAAAGCAATCAGTCCGATCGACGACAGCGCAGTCCCGCCACCAGACAGGCTGTAGTAGAAATAGCCCAGCGCCATAATCACCGCGATCGAAACCCGGCGTGCCATCAATACGATGTTGCGTACGTCACCCGAAATCGAACCAGAACCTTCCTGAGTGCTCAGCCAGATCGGCATGACCACGTGGTTCGACACCATGGTAGACAGGGCCATCGCGGTCACAATCACCATGGATGTGGCCGAAGAAAAGCCACCGATAAACGAAAGCATCGCCAGCCAGTCATTGCCTTGCGACAAAGGGACCGTCAGAACAAACAAATCCGGGTTTGAGCCTTCGGGCAGCAAGTCCAACCCAACAACGGCGATCGGAACCACAAACAAGCTCATCAGCAGCAAATACAATGGGAAGGCCCATGCAGCCGTCCGCAAATGGCCCTCGTCATCGTTTTCGACGATCATAACCTGAAACATGCGCGGTAGGCAGACGAAGGCGGCGGCGGACAGAAAAATAAAGGTGGTCCAGCGCCCGGCATCCACGTTCCACTGGCCGATTTCGGAGGCGTCTATGCGGTCCATCATCGGGCCCATACCACCCGCCACGCCCCAGACCACAAAGATACCCACCGCCAACAAAGCAAACAATTTGACGACTGATTCCAATGCAATGGCGGTGACAACGCCATGGTGACGCTCGTTGGCATCCAGATTGCGCGTGCCGAATAGAATAGCAAACATAGCCAGCCCGGCAGCCACCCAGAATACACTCGACCCTTCGCGATATAGACCCGAAGTGTCCGCTTCGGCAAAGATCGAGAAGGACAGGGTGATCGATTGCAGTTGCAACGCGATATAGGGCGTGCCCCCGAGGACAGCCAGGATGGTGACGCACACAGCTAAGGTGTTTGACTTTCCATAACGCGAGGACAGCAAGTCGGCAATCGAAGTGACCCTCTGACTGCGGCCTACGCGCACAAGCTTTCGCAATCCCCACCACCAACTCACCATGACCAAAGTCGGACCTAAGTAGATGGTCACAAACTCAAGCCCGGATCGTGCGGCATTCCCGACTGCGCCATAAAACGTCCAGGCCGTACAGTAGATCGACAGGGACAAGGTGTAGATCACCGGAGACCGCAGCCACCTGCCCCGCCCAGCCGCAGCCATGCGATCGGCTGCAAACGCGACACCGAACAGCAAAACGACATACCCCAGACAAACCAGGATCAGGATGTTCAGCGTTGCCATTGATCGGTATCCGTTTCAGGATCCTCGCGCGTCCTCAGACGGCGGGCCGCCACGCCGAAGATCAAGCCAACCAGGATCAACCCGCCCCAGCAAGCGAAGATGTAGAACATTGCCGAAGACAGTGGAACTGCCTGGCCTTCAACAGACTGCCCGGGCCAAAGCAACGGCAGTGCAAACAGCGCCGCCCCCAAAAACGGCAGCAAACGTGCTGCATCCGTAAGCCTGCGACGGCGATAACTTTGTCGCTCCAGAAAAACTGAGGGCCTTGGACCCGGCGGCTTAGTTTCGGAATTTTCTTCTGCAGTCATAACCGCGTTGCCTGAGCATGCAGGTCGCGTACAGCGGTCAGCACCTCGGCATTTGAAAAGGGTTTGGTCATAAACCGGCTGACGCCGGCGTTTTCGGCCATTTCACGGTCACGGGACTGGCCACGCGCGGTCAGCATCAGCACAGGCAGGCTTTGCATGCCGTCCTGCTCTCGCAGGTCACGCAGAATATCCATGCCATTTTTGCCCGGCAACATGACATCCAGAATCACCAGATCGGGATTTGCGGCCCGAATCACCTGGAGCGCATCCGCACCATCGCCATGCGTTTGAACCTGCCACCCCTCACGGGTCAGCAAAAACCGGATCGCCTCAGCTATGTTCGGCTCATCCTCAATCAACAGAACCTTTCGGCTCATATTTTCAATTCCTCCCCATGACGGATCGCACACATGGCAACCCGCCGCGACCAGATTAAGCGCTCTGTCAGGAAACTGTCAAAAACCTTCGCTCAAAATCGATGGCTCACGTCGCGACTCGCAGTCACCACTGGGGCAAACACGGCAGTTTGGACCGACAGTCGTCGCGGTCGTGCCAAGCGCGCTATCCCCCGCAGGACGCACCAGCATCACCGATCGATAGGCCGGAGTCAGGTCATAGCCAGACACCGAATGTGGCCAGGCATATGCGTGGCACTCGAACTCTGCCGCACTGCGCCCCAGCTGCACAATACGCCTTCGTATCGGCACCAAAGGTTGGTTCAAGGCCGAATATAGCGGCCATAGCGGGCAGGCCTCGCCATGCCTCGGTATGGCAAGGCCAGGAATCTGCTTGATAAACAAGATACCGCCGGACGCATCACATATCGCAAGGCCCGCAGGACGCTGCAGACAGCCTTCGGGCAAGAAGGCAAGTCGTCTGAGAACTGTGGCCATGTCGACGGAGAACATCTGCGCCAACTCAATCGGTTCAGGCTCTTTCTCCTTCAAGGCGGCCTTGAGCTTATTCAAGGGCATGGCACGCGCATCAGCAGCGCAGAGGTTCAGCAAATCGCGGGCAACTTTGCGGGCGGCCGCAGTGTTCAGGCCGCCCAAGTCGATAGCCCCGGCATCACCATCAGTTTCAAGCTGAGGAAAGCTGTGGCTCCGCGCTTCAAAGAAGGCTTCGACCTCCTCCAACGGGACCCCGCGCGGATCCGCGGCTGAGTCACTGTCATCCAAATAAGTCACAAGCGCCTTGGAACTGTCTGCCAGTCTTTCGGCATCCTGATGCAGGTTCCGGTGAAAACGATCCTGCCACTCATCGTCGATATCCTGGGTGTCCGCCAAAATGGCCGCGGTTGATCTGATTGCGGCCGCCGTAGACAGCACCTCGTGCATCGATGCCGCAAGGTGGGGATCATGGGTCAGCCTGTCGGACAGGGTCTCTACTGTACGCTCCAACGACACAACACGCCTATGCATTTGCGCAAGAACACCGGCCCATCCCGGGAAACGTCCGGCGAACTCCTCAAGCACGTCCAACTCGGCCTGGTGACCAACAGAGTCCACCGCGGCTTCGCGCAATGCCGAAATCAAAGTGGCTTCGATCCCCTGCGTCAAAAGCGAGGGTTCGACCGACAAAGCCCGCGCGATGTCGACCAGGAGTTTCCCCCCAATCCGGCGTCGGTTGTGTTCAATCAGATTCAGATAGGAGGCTGAAATCCCGACCCGACGCGCAAGCTCGGCCTGCCGCAATCCTGCGATCTGCCGTCTTTCTCGGATTCGGCTTCCAGTCAGCGTATTGCGCATTCGTCACAATCCTCGTGGCAAGTGACCCTACACTAGAAGCAATCACTTTTCAGAACATCTTATCAATTCCTGAAGCTTACGCACTAGTTTTCAAATTTTCTTTACAGCTTTGACAACGAAAACACCGCCCGCCGCACCCGCGCCATAGGTTCTGGTGGGCAAGACCATGGATCACCCCTTCATTTCCACTCGGTTTCCCTGCACCATAGGCAGATGAGTGACCCCGCCTTTGAATATGCTCCGATCGGACTGGTCGAATTGGAAAACCGGGTTATCCGACGCTGCAATTTGCAGTTTGCGCGGACATTCGGCGGAGAAGAAGTCGAGTATCGCAACATGCCCTTGCTGCAACTCTACCCCTCGGTTGCTGACTGGGAGAGGATCGGCGAACGCAGCCTGCAGGTGATGAGGGACACCGGGTATTACTCCGACGAGCGCGTCATGCGACGACGCAATGGCGATTTGTTCTGGTGCCGTGCACGGGGGAGGTCTCTGACGCCCGAGGATCCGTTTCGCCACGGGATCTGGAGCTTTTCCGACATCTCAGAAGAGAGGCCACTGGTTGAGCTCACCGTCCGGGAACGCGAAGTGGCGATCCTGTCTTGCCGCGGCCTGTCCGCCAAGGAAATCGGCATAGAATTAGGACTGAGCTACCGCACGATCGAGGCCTATCGCGCCCGACTTCTGGAGAAACACGGTGCCCGCAAGTTGCCGGAACTGGTGGCGAAACTGTCGGGAATGCCCTTGTGATCGAGCCGACCGTTTCCGGGCCTGCTTAACCCTCGGATTAACATTGCCAGACTGCGCTTTTCATGACACATCGCATAGCTTATAACGCTGCGTAATCAGATCAAAGCCCGCATGAAACAGACGGGCCAAAGGGGAACCGTCGAGGACACTCATGACAGATACCAAACACGAAGCGGATGTTGCGTTCATCAAAGCACTGGCCGAATTGCTGCGTGACAACGACCTGACCGAATTGCAGGTCAAGCGCGAGTATGGCGAGGAAGACAGCCTGAACGTCCGCGTCAGCCGAATGATGCAAGCCGCCCCTGCACCGGTCCAGGTTGCCGTTCCAGCCGCTGCAGCACCTGCTGCTGCCCCAGCCGCGGCCCCTGTAGCAGAGACCCCAGCGGCGCAGGAAGATCCGGCCAGCCATCCCGGTGCCGTGACCTCGCCCATGGTTGGAACCGTCTATATGCAGCCCGAACCGGGCGCACCGTCTTTCATTAGCGTTGGCGCGTCCGTGTCCGAAGGCGACACGTTGCTGATCGTCGAAGCGATGAAAACCATGAACCACATCCACGCACCCAAATCGGGTACCATCAAGCGTATTCTTGTCGGTGATGGCGATGCCGTTGAATTCGGCACCCCCCTGGTCATCGTTGAGTAAGGCGGGCTCATGTTTGATAAGATCCTGATTGCCAACCGGGGCGAGATCGCCCTGCGCGTGATCCGCGCTGCCCGCGAGATGGGGATAAAGACGGTCGCCGTCCACTCCACCGCCGACAGCGACGCGATGCATGTGCGCATGGCCGACGAATCGGTCTGTATTGGCCCCCCGCCCAGCCCGCAAAGCTATCTGTCAGTGCCTGCGATCATCTCAGCCTGTGAAATTACCGGCGCGCAAGCAATCCACCCTGGCTACGGCTTTCTGTCCGAGAATGCCGAGTTTGTGCAGATCGTCGAAGATCACGACATCACCTTTATCGGCCCCACCGCAGAACATATCCGCGTCATGGGCGACAAGATCACCGCCAAGGACACCATGAAGGAACTAGGTGTTCCTTGCGTTCCCGGTTCGGACGGCGGCGTTCCCGATCTGGCTGCGGCCAAAAAGATCGGTGAGGAATTCGGCTATCCCGTCATCATCAAGGCCACTGCAGGTGGCGGCGGGCGCGGCATGAAAGTCGCGATGAGCGCGGATGAGATGGAAAGTGCCTTCATGACGGCGCGGGCCGAGGGTAAAGCGGCCTTTGGCAATGACGAGGTCTATATTGAGAAATACCTGACCACACCGCGCCATATCGAGATCCAGGTCTTCGGTGACGGCAAGGGCAAGGCCGTGCATCTGGGCGAACGCGACTGTTCCTTGCAGCGCCGCCACCAGAAGGTCTTTGAAGAGGCCCCAGGCCCCAGCATCACCCCGGAAGAGCGCGCCAAGATCGGTAAGGTCTGCGCGGATGCGGTTGCCAAGATCAACTATATCGGCGCAGGCACCATCGAATTCCTCTATGAGAATGGCGAGTTCTATTTCATCGAGATGAACACCCGCCTTCAGGTGGAACACCCGGTGACCGAAGGCATCTTCGGGGTCGACCTGGTCCGCGAACAAATCCTTGTCGCAGCCGGAGAACCGATGTCTTTCGGGCAAGACGATCTTGTAATCAACGGCCACGCGATCGAGGTTCGGATCAATGCTGAAAAGCTGCCCAACTTCTCGCCCTGCCCCGGCAAGATAACGGCCTATCACGCGCCCGGCGGATTGGGCGTGCGGATGGATTCAGCGCTGTATGATGGCTACTCGATCCCGCCCTATTACGACTCGCTGATCGGCAAGCTGATTGTACAGGGTCGCGACCGGGACGAGGCACTGGCGCGCCTGAACAGGGCACTGGGAGAGCTGATTGTAGATGGCATCGACACCACGGTACCGTTGTTTCACGAGCTTCTTCAGAACCCAGATATCCACAGCGGCGATTACAACATCCACTGGCTGGAGCACTGGCTTGCGGAGAATATGTCCGAATAACAACGCTGGGCCGGTGGGTCACTCACCGGCCCTCAGGCGACCCAAATGAGCCTGTCCCCTGAACTTTTACTCCACGGTTACTCCATCGGCATCTTCCCGATGGCGGAACATCGTCATGATCCGGAGCTGTTCTGGGTCGATCCCAAAATTCGGGGCGTTTTTCCGTTGGACGGGTTTCACATCTCACGCAGCCTTGCCCGCCGGATCCGAAACTGCGGATTTAATGTGACCATTGATCAGGATTTTGCCGGTGTCGTGGATGGCTGTGCCGACCGCGCCGACACCTGGATTAACGACGAACTACGGAGCCTGTATCAGCGCCTGCACGTTTCGGGCCACGCGCATTCCCTTGAAATCTGGGACGGAACCTTGTTGGTGGGCGGAGTTTATGGCGTCGTTCTGGGGGCTGCATTCTTTGGGGAAAGCATGTTCTCGCGCCGCAGGGATGCATCGAAAATCGCGTTGGCCTATCTGACAGACCGTTTGCTGCAAACCGGGTTTCAACTGTTCGATACGCAATTTCTAACCGCACATCTCGCGTCCTTGGGGGCCATCGAAATACCGCGCAGTCGGTACCGTTCATTGCTGGAAGAAGCGATAAACACCAGCGCCGATTTCTCTGCGCCGCTGTCTCAGTCCGCCGAAGGCGTGATACAGCGGATCACCCAAACGTCATAGCGCGCGTGATCCAAAGCATTCAGCGCCGGTGAGGTCGCTATCATCCAGCCATCAAACAACTGATCCGCTTTGCCTGTGTCCCAGATTGTAAGATAGGCGAAGGCATCCCCGGTTGGATTGTCCACCGGATAGCGGCAATCGCCCAACGCCACATCCAGCCCAAAAACCGATTGGGTCTGGCCGTTCTGCATCTCAACATCAACGGTCTGCCCATTCACTTTGTCCAGACCGCGCAACAAGGCACCGGGACCGGATTGAACCTTTTGCTGTGCTGCGGCGCTTGTTCCCACCAGCAGCAAAGACATCAGGACCGCACGCATCATTCGCTGCCATCCCCGGCCACGAACTTGACCAGCAGAGAGATCAGGCTGACTGCGCCTTGGGTATCTTCGATCTCGTCCCCGGGTTCGAAAAAGAAAGGCGATCCGCCTGGCATAACTTCGACGAAGTTCCCGCCAAGCAGCCCTTCGGACGAGATCACGATGGCGCTGTCATCCGGAACAAGAATACCGTCTGCTACCGAAAACGTCGTATCGGCACGGTAAGTATCCGGGTTCAAGGCCACGTTTGTGACAGTGCCAATCTTGACACCGGCCAGCCGCACGTCAGTGCCGACACCGACGCCTTCAAGTGAGCGGAACGATGCGCCCAGCTCATACCCGGCGCTGTTTTGCGACAGGCCAGTGGATTGGCTGGCATAGACACCAAACGCAACGGCACACGCCAATACAGCGCCACCGACAATAACTTCGGTCCAATTGTGGGACATTGCTCGCCTCGTTTATTCCGGGCTCCAGGCCTCGTAATCCTTACGCTCAACCGGTTCAGCCCGGCGCAACGACCCTGCGGGAGTATAGGCAAGGGCCGTTCCCGTCAGGTTCTCTTGATGCGGTTTTTCCCAAGATTTGTGTGGCAACGGCTTGTCTGTTGGTGGTTCATCCCAGGTCCGGTGCAGCCAACCGTGCCACTCGGGATCAACCCGGCTGGCCTCGGCTTCACCGTTGAAAATCACCCAGCGCTTGCTGTCATCTGCATTGCGGTAAAACACGTTGCCTTCGTTGTCTTCGCCAACTTTAACGCCCTTACGCGCGGTATAGATTTGTGTGTTCAGGGTTGCCCCGTTCCACCACGTCACGGCCCGCAAAAGAGTGTTCAGGA
Source organism: uncultured Ruegeria sp. (assembly GCF_947489545.1). Classification (NCBI taxonomy): domain Bacteria; kingdom Pseudomonadati; phylum Pseudomonadota; class Alphaproteobacteria; order Rhodobacterales; family Roseobacteraceae; genus Ruegeria; species uncultured Ruegeria sp. The sequence goes on from NZ_CANLDZ010000014.1 coordinate 36,290, forward strand.
TTCCCATTGGCTGCCTCCGGCATTTCGGTCGAGCAAAGGTATGGACCAAAGGCCCGCCAAGGTCCAGTGCCCGACCTAGGTTCAACGTTATTCAGGCAGAACTGCGGTGACTTCTATTTCGATCCGGTCTTTCGGTGTGATGAGGTTGCATTCGACCACCGTTGCTGCGGGTGGGTTTGCACCGAATGCGTCCTGCAACAACGGCCAACACAGTTCGAATTCACTCATATCCGGCAAATAGTAGTTCACGCGGACCACATCTTTGAAACCCGCTCCGGCCTCGGCCAGGGCTTTTCCAATAGCATCCAAAGACGATTGGCACTGACCAACAATATCTTCAGGAATGTGATCACCTTGGGCGCAAGTTCCGGCGACGAAAACAAAACCATTTGCAACCACTGCACGGCAATAACCAACCTTCTTTTCATATTCTCCGCCGGAGTGAATTCGTTTGATCATTTGGCTACTCCTCAAACAGAAGCGGCGCGGGTATTACCGCGCCGCTTTTTGAACGATTTGCAGATACTCAACCGGCCGAAGCAGACTCCTGCGCAGCATCTGCGTAGATGATCAGCGGTTGCGCTTCCGAGTTTACAGCCTCTTCGTTCACAACAACCTCGGTCACGTTCTTCATACCTGGCAGTTCGAACATGGTATCCAGTAGGATATCTTCGAGGATCGAGCGCAATCCACGTGCACCGGTTTTACGTTCGATGGCTTTCTTGGCAATCGCCTTCAGCGCATCGTCGGTAAAGCCCAATTCGGCATCTTCCAGCTCGAACAGGCGCTGGTACTGCTTGACCAATGCGTTCTTCGGCTTGGTCAGGATGGTGACCAGAGCGTCCTCGTCCAGATCTTCAAGCGTTGCCAGGACCGGTAGGCGGCCAACAAATTCGGGGATCAGGCCAAATCGCAATAGATCTTCGGGCTCAAGTTCCTTGAAAATCTCGCCTACGCCTCGATCATCATTGTCCCGCACATCAGCACCAAAGCCCATAGCCGAGCCTTTGCCGCGTTGCGCAATGATCTTGTCCAGCCCAGCAAAGGCACCCCCACAGATGAATAAGATGTTCGTCGTGTCCACTTGCAGGAATTCCTGCTGCGGGTGCTTGCGTCCCCCTTGCGGAGGAACGCTGGCAACAGTGCCTTCCATCAATTTCAACAACGCCTGCTGCACACCCTCACCCGATACATCGCGGGTGATTGAGGGGTTTTCAGACTTGCGCGTTATCTTGTCGACCTCATCAATATAGACGATGCCACGTTGGGCGCGTTCGACATTGTATTCGCTGGACTGCAGCAGCTTGAGGATGATGTTTTCGACATCCTCACCCACATAGCCCGCTTCGGTCAGCGTGGTTGCGTCGGCCATTGTAAACGGCACATCCAGAATGCGCGCCAGCGTCTGCGCCAGCAACGTCTTACCGCAGCCCGTTGGACCGATCAGCAGAATGTTGGATTTGGCCAATTCAATATCACTGCCAGACTTCTGAGCGTGATTGAGCCGCTTGTAATGATTGTGTACCGCTACCGACAGAACCCGTTTCGCGGTGGCTTGTCCGATCACATAGTCGTCCAGAACCTCGCAGATATCCTTTGGTGTCGGCACACCGTCCGAGGACTTCAGCCCACTGGCCTTTGTCTCTTCGCGGATGATGTCCATGCACAGCTCGACACATTCATCACAGATAAAAACGGTCGGGCCCGCGATCAGCTTACGCACCTCGTGCTGGCTTTTGCCGCAAAAGCTGCAGTAGAGCGTATTTTTGCCGTCACCGCCTGAATTCGTCGCCATGATCTACCTTTCGGGCTCCATCCCTGCGCCCCTTTGCGGAACGCGTTTGCGCCTGTTCATGCAGCTTAGGCCAGCACTGTGACGGCTACAATCTCAAAATGACCCCCGCGCCGGTGACGCGGAGTTTTGGCATCAGGCCTCTTCCGTATCCATTTTTGCGCGGTTTTCGACGATCTCGTCGATATGACCCCACTCTTTGGCTTCTTCCGGGCTCATGAAATTGTCACGGTCCAGCGCTTTTTCAACCGACTTTTTGGTCTGCCCGGTATGACGAACGTAGATATCATAAAGGCGATCCTTGAGTTTCTGCGTCTCGGCCGCATGAATCATGATATCGCTGGCCTGCCCCTGATACCCACCGCTTGGCTGGTGCACCATAATGCGACTATTGGGCAGCGAAAAGCGCATGCCATTCTCACCACCGGCCAGCAAAACCGACCCCATCGAGGCAGCCTGACCGATTACCAATGTCGAACACTTTGGCTTAATGTACTGCATTGTATCGTAAATCGACAAACCGCTGGTCACCACGCCACCCGGCGAGTTGATATAAATCGAGATTTCCTTGTTCGGATTTTCGGCTTCAAGATGCAGCAACTGGGCCACGACCAGATGGCTCATCCCATCGTGGATCGGTCCGTTGATGAAAATGATCCGCTCTTTCAGCAGACGCGAGAAAATGTCATATGCGCGCTCGCCCCGGCTGGTCTGCTCGACGACCATGGGAACGAGCGTATTCATGTAGGTATCTACTGGATCGAACATACGGAACCTGCCTGCTTTGCTATGGATCGGGATTTTATCCCAACGAGAGTTACCCGAGTCTTAGTATTGCCACCGGGGGGCTGCAAGGGGGGGTGTTCGAGAACAATAGCCGATTGGTGCACCGCCCTAAACCACACAACGGGTCCAGCTATCGACCGGCACAGCCCGATCCTTATCGAGTGCAGCCTGTATTTGGCCTTTGGCGATACCGGGGAAATTCGCCTTTAGTTCCCCTTTTGCTCATCACAATATTCTGATTCATGCGCTTGCAAATAAGCATATAAGGCAAGTACAAACGCGGATCGTCCTTAAGGGTCGCACCGCCACTGGAGCAGCACCCAACTGACGGGTTCGCAAGGAAGACGATTATGGCACTCCCCCAGCTGTCCCACGACATGTCTAAGGAAGACATGGATCTTATGATCGACAATGCGACACGAGCATCAAATTTCCTTAAGGCAATAAGCCACGAGGGCCGCATGATGATCCTGTGTCACCTGACCTCGGGCGAAAAATCCGTGACTGAGCTGGAAGATCTTCTATCGGCGCGGCAAGCTGCAGTGTCGCAACAACTGTCCCGCCTGCGACTAGAAGGTCTGGTCACACCTCGGCGCGAGGGCAAAGCGATTTACTATCGCCTGGCAGATGAGCGTCCGCGCCGCATGCTTGAAGTCGTGTACGAGCTTTTTTGCAGCGATAACAACACCTAAGGTCAACCGACCGATCGCAATAAATTCGAACCATGCCCATTCTCAAAAGATCAGCGTCAGCAAGGTGAACAGCCAAGTTGCGCTTTCAAACCAGCTTGTATCAATATGCGGCTAAGGCACTGGTTCAGGTGCGCAAAAGATGTTACCGAAAGAGAATTATGTACTGAGGAGACACGTATGATCCGCGTAATTTTGATTGGCCTGAGCCTGTTCGCACTGGTAGCTTGCGAAACCGCAAAAGGCGCTGGTAAAGACATTGAAAACGCTGGCGATGCCATACAAGGCGCAGCAACTGACGTTCAGGAAAACCTCTGAACCGCAGCCAAGTGTAGCTGGCTTGATTGCAACACCCAAGCTGACCAAACACCGCATCACATGACGTGAAAACGGGGCTCTATTGCTGTCGCAACGGGGCCCTGTCTTACGACCGTTTTGGGATGTAAAAACCCTCCCAAGCACAAAATCACTCGGCGAAACCTTCAATTCTCCCCACCGACAAAGGCAGCATACGGTCGATTAGATCGAAATTGCGGGATTTTGTACAACACTCAGACCCCCAGTCTTTCGAGTTGCACAAAAGGCAAGGTCCAGATGATCCGGGTCGAAGAACACCGCATTCTGACGCGGGGCGGACTGGATTCAATCGCGGGCGGCGAAATTGCCGCCCGGCCCACCTCCCCCCGATGGGGGTGTTGGTTCCGATTATGAGAAGCGCTCTGACCCGAGCGGGATACTGATTACACAATGCCGCATTCTAATCATAACGGCGGTACATACCCCCTCAACCCGTCGGGCCAGAGACGCTTCAGTTCACCTGACGCTCTAGAACAACGCTGTACGCTGTCCCTCGGCGCAGGCTACGGAAATCCGCATAAATCTTACCGTCCTGGTACTTGGCATCGACCAGTGCGTTCACACCAATCTCTGGGTCGGCCGAGCTTTCGACCAATCCGATCGTGCCTGACCCATCCAAGCTGATGGTGCCGGTGGCATCATATACCCGCCAGTCCGCATCGCTGTTCGGCCGCCACATGCTGGGTCCCCAGAACAGGTTTTCCTGCTGCTTCTGAATATCCAGCAGCCATTCGCCATCGTGGAAACGCGGGGCATCACCGGTGGCAGTACGGGACGGGGACACCTTGGTATAGGTGCCGGTCCAGGTGCCGCGCAGGTCTGGCGATGTATCGGCCAAAGCGGCGGTTCCAAGGGTGAGGCTCGTGGCCAAAGCGGCTGCTCCGGCAGTCATATATCTGGTCATGGTCTCTCCTCCAAACTGTGTGGCCATCATTGGCCGTCCTTAAACAGATTGGGAGGGTTCGGGGGGCATGCAAGTTTTCTAAAGGAGGCTTAATGTTGGCTTCATGTTCGCCTCAGGCCCACGCCAAAGCGGTGCCGAGGATGACCAGAGCGATGCCAAACCCCTCGCGATATGAGAAGTTTTCGCCGAACAGAAAGAACGAGGCGATGGCGATCAGAACCACCTCGGCCCCCAGAATGCCGGTATAGATGATGCCCAGCCGTTCGTCGCGCAACGCGGCGAGTTCGAGCGTTGCCCCGGCCAATAGCGTGGCGACGATCAGCAGGCCAAGCCCGACGCCGGGGAGTTTCCACCAGAACTTCATCGCGATCATGGCCACAGAATAGAGACCCGCCGACCCGAGGGCGATAAGGGGGATCATGGACGTGGACATTGGACGCTTCCTCGGACTGTTTCCGTTGCGTCAACAATAGCAGGTGAGCGGGGTTGGGGCTGTGAGGTGGGTCACAGTTGGTTGGGTGGTGAAATAGCTGCTACGAACTACTGTTTTCGCTTCCACCTATAGTGAAAATAGGCCGCGCCGATGATCACACCCGCACAAATCGCATCAACTATGTAGTTCGGCTGATAGTGCACCCAACGGTACGCACCAACAGCAGCCACAAGTATGCAACACGCGATGAATTCGATTTTGGGGTCATACCTAAACATGATCGTATCAAATTCGACCGCTTTTAGCACAATTGCAACCGGTTACCGAGCGGTCGATCAACAAACTAAGGGCAGCGCCGGCCCGAGGGGGTGAGGCCCGTCTCGGAAACGGTACAGCGGACCGTTTCAGGGCCGAACAGGCGGAGCCCCGGGTCGCAAACAAAGGTACGAAATTAAAACGGTAGAGTTTAGAATACCGCCATTAAAATACTAGTGAGAATACCGCCCACTATGCCATAGATCAAAGAAGCAAACAAACCAGTCCATGGTTCGACACTTGGCCTCTCCGGAAATGGTGGAGGACTTAAGAAAATCCTTGCTTTCCTCGGAATTTCAATTTGTTTTTTCAATCGATACGTGAGTAGTAAGTATACAAATACGCCTGCTGAAACCAAATGCACAATCGGACCTAAACCCACCAGTCGATGCCAAATTCTAGCGACTAAGTGTGGCTTGGGAACGGCCAGTTCCACACCGGCTTTTTCCAACTCCTTTGTCGCAATTAGGTCCTGTACAGCTTCGCGCCAATTCGAATTCTCTAATACCTCTTCCAACGAAATCGATACGATTTTCCCTTGCTCCTCATCAAACACAGCTAGCCCATCGGTCGACAAAGCTGGTAGAACTAAAAATGAAAACGAGAATATTAACACCAAAATTAGACCTTCAGGATCAATAAGTGCTTTACTGTCTTTAGACTTACTCTTCGCCAACATCTTGCTTAATGGAAGGTACTTGCTTTGTGCGTTTATTGATGGCAAACCGCCTGTAGCCTCGGATATATCCAACACTTCACTTTCCAAAAGCGAGAAGACCGTGTTGGGCCACGTAAGTTCCGTCGATCTTATTGAGATTTCGGCAGATCCAAATTCACCGGCCAAAAAAGTGAGTGCGACCGTCTGTTTTTCGAAACTTTTCTTATCCTCACCCCGATTAAATCCAATTAACAAAGAAATAGTCATCGAAATTCGCCTTACGTCTTCACGACGATAATCGTGAGTCTGAAACAGCTGCTCATACGAGTTATAGAATACCTTTCGGCCATCAGAATATTCAATATTTGCAGTCAAATCGCTGTTAAGCACATCGTTTTGCGTCTTGACCTGATAGAGTAATTTATCAACCAAATTTCTCAAGTCAGTGATACCGATGTCGAAGCCTACCTCAAGTTCCTTTTCATGTTCCTGTGGTGTCTTAACAAGCGACAAAATGAAGTCAGAAAAATCTTGTTTTGAAAACTGTACTACTAAATTTTCGTTTTCACCTTGGCCTGAAGCTATTGAAATCTGATTATCTGACATTCAACTTCTCAAATGAAAAACTATTGTTTCGATGGAACGTAGCTACGATCCAGCACATCCGAAAGATGGCATGGGACTAGATAAATGTGAATAGCTGATGTGGTTCAATCGCCGTCTGCCGGCACTTAAAATGATTGGCTTTGGTTGCCCCCTTACTCTCAGCTTTGAACAGTTATCGCACGCGTTGGCTTCTCCAACCGCTTTCGCCCACCCGCCGTAGAATTGGCCTGCCTTTAGCTGTCCACCTGCTCACAAACTGCACCGGGTGCCGCACGCGTTTGGCTGCGCCAACCGCTTCCGCCCACCCGCCTTAAAAATGGACGGCATTAGCTGTCCATTTTTAAAGCTGAAATAAACGCCTCCTGAGGTATATCCACTTTCCCGAACTGGCGCATCTTCTTCTTACCCGCCTTCTGCTTGTCCAGCAGTTTGCGTTTCCGCGTGGCGTCGCCTCCGTAGCATTTGGCGGTCACGTCCTTGCGCAGGGCCGAGAGGGTCTCGCGGGCGATGACCTTGCCTCCGATGGCGGCCTGAATCGGGATTTTGAACATGTGGCGCGGGATCAGGTCCTTGAGCTTTTCGCACATCGCCCGGCCCCGCATCTCGGCCCGGTCGCGGTGAACCATGGTCGACAGCGCATCGACCGGCTCGTCATTCACCAGCACCGACATCTTGACCAGATTATCCTCGGTATAGCCGGTCATCTGATAATCAAACGACGCATAGCCCTTGGTCACCGATTTCAGACGGTCGTAGAAGTCAAAAACGACCTCGTTCAGCGGCAGGTCATAGACGACCATGGCGCGGCTGCCCGCATAGGTCAGGTCCATCTGGATGCCGCGGCGGTCCTGGCAGAGTTTCAGCACGTCGCCCAGGAATTCGTCCGGCACAAGGATGGTCGCCTTGATGCGCGGTTCCTCGATATGGTCGACCTTGGAGGGGTCGGGCATGTCGGCGGGGTTGTGCAGCTCGATCATCTCGCCGTCTTTCATGTAGACGCGATAGATCACCGAGGGCGCGGTGGTGATGAGCTCGATATCATATTCGCGTTCGATGCGGTCGCGGATGACCTCAAGGTGCAGAAGCCCGAGGAAGCCGCAGCGGAAGCCAAAGCCAAGTGCTGCCGAGGTTTCCATTTCAAAGCTGAAGCTGGCGTCGTTCAGCGCCAGTTTGTCGATCGCGTCGCGCAGGTCTTCGAATTCGGAACTGTCAACGGGGAAGAGGCCACAGAACACCACCGGTTGCGCGGGTTTAAAGCCGTCCAGCGCCACTTCGGTGCCGTTGCGGTCATTGGTGATCGTGTCACCGACGCGGGTGTCGCGGACCTGCTTGATCGAGGCTGTGAGAAAGCCAATCTCACCGGGGCCGAGGCTGTCGACCATCTCCATCTCGGGCCGGAAGACACCGACGCGGTCGACATGATGCAGGGTGCCGTTCGACATGAACTTGACCCGCATGCCCTTTTTCAGCGTGCCGTCCATGATACGGACCAGAACGATCACACCCAGATAAGCGTCGTACCACGAATCCACTAGCATCGCCTTGAGCGGCGCGTCGAGCGTGCCTTTGGGCGCGGGCAGATGGGTGACGATGGACTCCAACGTCTCATGGATGCCCTGCCCTGTCTTGGCGCTGACCTGAACGGCATCGGTCGCGTCGATACCGATTACATCCTCGATCTGTTCGGCGACGCGGTCACAATCGGACGCGGGCAGGTCGATCTTGTTCAGCACCGGCACGATCTCATGATCGGCGTCGATGGCCTGATAGACGTTGGCCAACGTCTGCGCTTCAACGCCCTGCGTCGAGTCCACAACCAGCAGCGATCCTTCGACCGCTCGCATGGACCGGCTGACCTCATAGGCAAAGTCCACATGGCCGGGGGTGTCGATCAGGTTCAGCACGTATGCCTCACCATTCTCAGCGGTATAGTCGATGCGAACCGTGTTGGCCTTGATGGTGATGCCGCGTTCCCGCTCGATATCCATGCTGTCGAGCAGCTGTTCCTTCATGTCACGATCCTTGACTGTCCCGGTCTCTTGGATGAGCCGGTCAGCAAGGGTGGATTTGCCATGGTCGATATGCGCGACGATGGAGAAATTGCGAATATGAGCGAGGTCTGTCATGGGTTGGGGATATGCGTCGGAAATGGGCTGTGGTCAATGGTTCGCGCAAACCTTCTCACCATGAACTCACATAGTACCAGCAGACGTAAACCCGATGGCAGATCTAGCGTGAATCCCAACTGAACTTTCAAGCAAAGGCGCTGCCTTATCGTCCATACACCTCGTTTAAGGCCAATGTCTTAACTGGAGTTTGTTGATCGTGGACAAGAAACAGGGGCTCGGCGTCGGGTGTTTCGAAGAATCCCAAGCCTCTAGGCTCACAGTAGAGCGCGCGACGTCACCCTCAATTCGATCACTCGCCCAATACTCATCATTCGATATCAAACTCTGCAAGGGACTTCTCGGCGTGAACGGTGACGCCAACAAAGATCCCCCCATCGCAGCGCATATTGCAACTTCGTTTGGACAGTATTTGGAACACAGATTGTAAATTGGGGTCTAAGCTTCTATTTCGCCGCTAAACTTAATAGCGGCTTGTCGATATTCCGGGTCTTCTGTGAGCTTTTTCGTCGCGAGCCCCCTCCAAACCAGTTCTGATCGCAAAAACCTATCTTCACCTGTTAAGCTCCAAGCAAGCCAGGGAGACCCTCCATAGTGTGGTGGACCCAAACCATTCTCGGCTTGAAATAGCGCCCAGAGCAAAAGGATATCCGCCTCCGGGGGCAGTTTTTGATCCAAACCCTGTAGAACTGTTACAAGTTCCTTTCCCCGGCCGTCTATGAGCACTGTTTGCGCAGCAATCATTGCGGTTTGTGGTTCGCCGAACTCGACAAGCGCCGCGATCGCGGGTGCCTTTTCTCGTACTCTGGTCACTTGAAGAAGAGCTAAAGCAAGCGGTTCAGTCTCTTGAGCAGCTATAAGCCAGGATTTGCCAGAGAATCCCCCAGGCATTCGCAGCAAACTGATGCGCTCATTCCGATCCATTTTTGTTGTCAAATGCGCATGAAAGCTGCTCCGACTTGCAATGCTCGCCTGTAATATCTGAGCCGCCGTATTCCCCTGTTGCGCCCGTTCAGACAGACTTTGTAGCGCCGCCAGATCCTCTCCATCCAACCAAGCCTGAATCGCTTCTTTGAATTCCGCTGTATCTTCACCTTGCAAAGAATGTGCTTCCGCCAAAGCTACTGCTGCAGACAAGCAAAATAGGACTGACACCAAAACCGTTTTGATAGAATTCATTTTCGTGCCCCTTATATTCGCTGCTCACGTCCGCTTCCGGCCGGTCGCGCCACGCGAGCAAAATCAACATCGTTTGATTGGAGTGTCAAAACAATTGATCCCTACCCCCGTTTGATTCATACTCCGCCGCAGACCGCGAGGGGCATCAGACCCGTCCGGGCAGGCAAAAACGAGGCTCGAGTATGAAACAGTTCCTCCTCATCGCATTTTGTGCGGCATCGCTGACGGCCACGGCTCCGGCGGTGGACGCGTCCCAGATCAAACGGGCGTGCATGGCGTCGGACCGGTCGGCGGCGACGCGGGCGCGGTGCTCTTGCATTCAGCGCGTCGCGGATCAGGCGTTGACGCGCAGTGATCAGAAGACCGTCTCGAAATGGTTCGAAGACCCCCATCAGGCGCAGGAGTTGAAGATGTCGCAGACCGCGCGCGATGACGCTCTGTGGGATCGGTATCAAAACTTTGGTCAGATGGCGCAGGCGATCTGCAGCTAACCCCTGTCAGTCCTTGACCTGATGCACGCTGCGCCCCAGAAATGGCGCAGCGAAAGGTATGTGCGATGGTGATGAAAGGGCTGACCCTGCGCGGGCTCGAGGTGTTCGAGGCGCTGGCGCGAACGGGATCGGTGGCGCAAGCGGCCGAGATCACGGGGCTCAGCCAGCCGTCGGTCAGTCAGCAATTGCGCAACCTGGAAAAGGCCTTGGGCACCGATCTGGTAGATCATGGGCGGCGTCCCATGCGTTTGACGCAGGCTGGGCGCAGTTTCCTGGCCCGCGCTGAATCGGTGCTGGCCGAGCTGCAGATGGCGCAGAGCGAGCTGTCGGTGATGGATCTGGGCCATCTGACCACGCTGTCTATCGGGTTGATCGACGATTTCGACAATGATCTGACACCGCGCCTGGCCACGTTGCTGGCTGACAGCCTGACCCGATCGAAATTCAAGCTGATCACTCTGTCCAGTCTCGATCTGTTCGAAGCGCTTGAGGCACAGCGGCTGCATCTCGCGATCTCGGCCCATAGCGGTGAGGTGCTGGAAGGCGTGATTGAATACCCGTTGGTTCAGGATCCATTCATTCTGGCGACACCCAAAGGCGCGGGCTGCGTTGAAGCGGCCTTGCGCGACCTGCCGTTTCTGCGCTACGCGCGCGAGCAATTGATCAGCCGGCAGATCGAAGGCCATCTGGCGCGGCAACAGATGGAGTTCGAGGAGCGGTTCGAGATCGGTTCGCATATGGCGTTGATGGCCATGGTTGCGCGTGGGCTGGGTTGGGCGGTCACAACGCCGCTGGGTTACATGCGGGCGGCCCGGTTCCATGACGGGTTAGAAGTGCATCCCGCCCCGTTTGGGGCGTTCTCCCGGACCATTTCCCTGTTCACCCGCACCGACTGGTCGGATCAGGTCCCTCAGGAGGTCGCAGGCATGATCCGGCGGCTGATGCAGAACCAGATTATTGATCCGGCGCTAGCGCAGGTGCCGTGGTTGAATGACCAGCTGAAGGTGATCGACTAGCGCGACAGATGCGCATCAAGCCCTGTGACCGCAGCTTCGATCAGGTCCAGCGCGCCGTCGAAATCCCGTGTGTAGTATGGGTCGGGCACATGATCAGCGCCGGTCTGGGGAGCGAACTCAGTCAGCAGGTGAACCGGTGTGGTATTTCCCGGAGGCCGCCGGTCTTCGATATCCGCGATGTTGTTGGCATCCATGCCTATGATCAGGTCGAAATCATCGAAATCCCGCGCCGTAAACTGGCGCGCACGCAGGTCACTGAGATCGACACCCCGGGCGCTGGCGGCTTTTTGCATCGGCCCGTAAGGTGCGTTTCCGACATGCCACCCCATGGTGCCAGCGCTATCGGTTGCATGATGGGGCGCCCGGATGCGAAAGACACCTTCAGCGGCGGGGGATCGGCAGATATTGCCGAGACAGACAAACAGGATACGGTGGGTCATGGGGCAAGGTGTAGCGCACGGAGGAGCTATGGAAAAGATCGTCATACTGACGGGGGCCGGAATCTCCGCCGAAAGCGGGCTGAACACCTTTCGCGATGAAGGCGGATTGTGGGCGCAGCATCGGATCGAGGATGTCGCAACGCCCGAAGGGTTCGCCCGTGATCCCGATCTGGTGCAAGATTTCTACAATGCACGCCGTGTCCAAGCGGCTCAAGTGCAACCCAATGCGGCGCATCAGGCCCTGGCCCGGTTGCAATCGGAATGGCCCAGCGAGGTGGTCATTGTCACCCAAAACGTCGACAGCCTACACGAGGCGGGCGGCGCTGAGAATGTGATCCACATGCACGGAAGTCTGGACGGGGCGCTGTGTGCTGCTTGCGGGCATCGCTGGGCCGCTCCACCGGAAATGGCAGTGGGCGAGCCCTGCCCCGCCTGCGCCGAACCAACAGCCCGGCCGGATGTAGTCTGGTTTGGTGAGATGCCTTATCACATGGAAGAGATCTATTCCCACCTGTCCAGCGCGTCGGTCTTTGCAGCCATCGGAACCTCAGGTCAAGTCTATCCGGCCGCCGCCTTCGTGCATGAGGCGCAGGCTGCAGGTGCCCACACGATCGAGATCAATCTGGAACCAACGATGGGAGCGTCGGGGTTTGACGACCGGCTGGTTGGTAAGGCGACCGAAACGGTTCCTCAATGGGTCAACCGCCTGTTGCAGCAGACGGATTAATCTGCGGCAGCGAAAACTAAAGACAGCCCTGTTCATTCTTGTTTATTCTGATCCCAAACTCGGTGGAGCGTGACATATGACAGACCAAGACCCCCAAACCGGCGAAATCGTGGATGATGACAGCATGGCGGGCCGTGATCAGTTGGGCAATCAGCTGGCCAACCTGTGGTGGACTTTCCTTCTGCGCGGTGTTTTGGCTGGCGCCGTTGGCCTGGCGGCCCTGTTCTGGCCAACCAGCAGCATTGCGTTGCTGCTGCGGCTCGTCGGCGCTCTGCTGATCCTGGATGGCGGCTTAACCTTGCTGGGGTTCGGGCGTCGCGGTCTGGTCGGAGGGGCTGGCATCGCCGCTGCGCTGATCGGGCTGGTGCTGCTGTTGTGGCCCGAAGGTGCTGCCCGGCTCGCCTTTTTCCTGATCGGAGCCTGGGTGCTAATCATCGGGATCGGCTCGCTGATGGCGGGCCAACAAATGTACGATCAGGATCCGCAGCGCGCGACCATGCGCATCTCGGGCGGTGTCGCCTGCGTCATCGGTTTGGTGCTGATGTTTTGGCCTGGCAGCGGTCTTGTCGCCCTGGGATGGGCGATTGCATTCTCGGCGCTGACACTCGCGCTTGTTATGTTCTGGCTGGCTGCGCGTTTTCGTCAGGCCGGTGACCGGGTGGGCATGAAGACCATCCACAAATAGCGATGATCCTTGCCATGTATCAAACCCCTTGGCCATAACAGTAACAGGCCGGGCAATGCCCGGCCTGACGCATAGATGACGGCCGCAGCGCGGCTCGAAGACAGGCGTTGGCCTAGTTCGAATGTGACCCGTGGCCGCCCTTGTCCTGACGTTCAAGGTCGACCGGTACCTCAAGTTCGACCACGCCGGCCTGTTCGAAAGTCAATATAACCGGTACCTTGGCGTCCTGCTCGAACGGGGCTGTTAGGCCCATGAACATCACATGGTCCCCACCGCGTTGCAGCATGTGGGTTTCACCCGCCGGGATCACAAAACCCTCTTCAACATGAACCATCTTGGCTACGCCGTTTTCATCAATCATATGGGTGTGCAGTTCCACACGCGCCGCAACGTCAGAGGACGCGCTGATCAGACGATCATCGGTATCGCCCTGATTCTGGATCATCATGAAAGCTGCGCCTGCCTTGGCGGACTTGCCTACTGATCTGGCGTAGGCGTCATCGACCTTGATGGCGCTTTCGGCGAGGGCGGGAAGCGCAAGCGCTGCGGCGGCCAGCGATGCAAGCAGTGTCGATCTGAGCGACATTGTGTCTCTCCTGTATAAAGTCTGAAAGATATGAAAGCTGTTCAGACAGGAACAGGCGGTGCCCGGGCTGGCCGTCGCGGCTTGGGCAAGGCAATAAGACTGCCGGTTTGGCGCTGAGGCGATAGCAGCCTCTGCTGCGATACTTCCGGCAGTGCCACAGAGGGGACCATAACCGCGCCCAGCAGCGAAAGTGCATAGTCCGGGCAATAATGCGGGGGCGACGTGGGCTGCCCGTTTTCATCCATATAGACAACAACTGGGCCAGAACCGGTACATAGCACCATCTGGCCCACGGCATTGTCCATACCACGCGACGCTGCAACGCCCTGCCCGGTTAGAATCACGAGCAGGGACAGGATAAGGGGCAGAACTCTGTTTACAGCGGCTTTCATCCTGACCCGGGTATAGGCCAGCGGTTCAAGGCGCTTCAAGCGCCAAAGGGTCGCGCCTGAACCGGCCCTACCAGTCTAGTCCGGGTCGCTTTACAGGCCGTTCGGTCAGGTTGGTATGGGTTCGGTTCACCCGTCGTTGCATCCGGGCGCATGCCGAAACAACTTTGCCAAACACCGCCGCCAGCACCAGAAAAAAATAGAAACTCTTTAAAGACATAACTTGGCCCCCACCGGCTTTAGATAGGTCCTAATGTAAGATACTCGCAGGCCCTTTGTATGTGAACCAAGTCACCAACCTGTGCAATTAATCTAAAAATGAAAACAATAGGGTTTAACCGTTTCGAAATTAAAAACAAAAAAGGCCCTGCACCGCATGGGTACAAGGCTGAATTCTTGCAGCTGTCAAAGGATTAGGCCGAGGCTTGTGCCTTGGCGATTTCCTTCTTCACTTTCAGAGCGTTCGTGGACAGCTCATCATCCTTGGCTTTCGCCAGGAAGGCGTCCAGACCACCGCGGTGGTCGACCGAGCGCAAGGCAGCCGCCGAGATGCGCAGCTTGACGCCACGGCCCAAGGTTTCCGACTGCAGGGTGACGTCGTTCAGGTTGGGCAGAAAACGACGACGAGTTCTGTTTTTGGCGTGGCTGACATTGTTGCCAGTCATCGGGCCTTTTCCGGTCAGTTCGCAACGGCGCGACATGGTTTCTTCCTTTGTTTCTGGTGGCCGGGCACAAGGCCCTCGGCCAAATCACAAGGGGCACAACCCGAAGTCGCGCCCGAAAACTGGTTGGATGCGTTTAGTGGGAATCACAACAAGGGTCAAGACGGACAAAGTGAAATCTTTGCACCCTTGAGCTGATTGCCGTTCGATTAGACCGAACCCGCCGCCTGCAACAGAGGTTTGTTGTTTTTCAGGTGTCGCGCGACCAGTTGTTTTTGCAGCTTTCCGCACGGAATCATGCGTGCCGGATCAGCGGAATGGGTCATCTCGGATAGCTCTGGGAAAATGCCAAAGATTTCCTGCCGTGCCTCATCGCTGAGGGACTTGAGCGCTTCCGGACCCGTGAACAAGCTTTCCGTCGGCGCATTTTCGGCCCATATGACTTGATGCCTATCAAAGAGCAGGTGAAAATATTCAATGCTCTCTACTTTTTCGTCGACAAAAATGCCCGGCAGCGAGGTCAGTTTGATCGCGGGGACCAGCACCTCGTTGGCGCCAAACATGCGCTGCGCGATTTGCGATTGCACCAGCATGCGGTGTTGCCGGGACACAAGCAGGTCGCGGCTGGGCAGACCTTGACCCAACACACCCGCGACAATGCGCACGGGAAAAAGTCTAGGATTGTCCCGCAGCGCCGTTGCGTCAAAGCGGCGACGACCGATCCACCGGATGGAAGAGGATCCGTTGCCGACGGTTTGAACAACGTCGCCGATCTTAAGGTCCTGTATCCGGATCTGGCCGCGTGGACCGCTTATCAGGGTATCGCGGGTAAAGCACGGAAACCCCGTTCCGGTTTCGAATGTCGTATAGGTCACCGTCTTGCCCGACGGCAGCGTGAAGGTACCGCTGGACAGCGAATAGCTGACCCCGGCTGCAACAGTGATCGGGCCGAATGTACTGTCTGTAATCACAGTTCCGACCGGCAGATTCAGAGCGTCCGTTCCGCTACCACCGCGCACATCGCCCGACACATCGGTGCTTTGAAAATTGAGCGTGTCATTGCCGCGACCCAGACGGATATCGCCAATGTTTGATCCCTGAACAGTGACCGTATCATCATCATTGCCTGCGTTGACTTGCCCGTTCACCGTGCTGCCGGTGATGGTAATGTCATCATTACCAGCATTGCCGCGGACCCGGCCAATGATGGTACTGTTGGTCACCGTGATCGTATCCGCCCCACCACGCGCGCGAATATCATCAATCGGCGACCCCTGCGCCGTACCGTTCAGGGTGCCGTTGTCATTGGTGACATCTATATTGTCGGCGCCATTTGTCCCTACAATATTGGGCATGTGGTCGGGTCCCGTTTGTCCGATCTAGCAAGCGCGTTTGCACAATTCCCAAAACACTTTCAACGCTTTGGCGAGAAACAACACAAAGCCGCATCCAGGGCCAGCTTAGCGGACCAGTGGCGATTTCGCCACCTCCACGTTTTTTTTGACGTTCACCTGAGGCCAACAAGACATAGAGGTTGAACGTGCGAAGTGGGATTTGCCGAATTCATCAGATGAACCGATCAATACATAGATTGCGCACCAAGGCTGTGGTGCAAAACCCCGTTTGATCAGAGCCGGCCCACTTGGCTTTGAAATAGTCCTGTGGCTGTCACGCCCACAAATACCAAAGCTTAACTGCACGCCACATTTGCGTCAGATGGATATAATAGCGCTCGCTTGGTTTCGGGCTGCGAGGTCCCAAAAAGACATGGCTGCGTTGACTGGTTTAGGTTGGAGTCGGGCATCGTTGTGTCTCACCCAAGTGGAATTTTGTACGTTGGGGTTGCCCAAATGGGCGTTTCAGGCGCGCGTCTTCAGCATATTGTCGTGCGCGCAATGAGCGAAAGACACCATGATACACCGGAGGCGTGGATTGACTTCTCGCAATCCTGCAAAAGCTATTGAAAAAGCGAACAGGCATCCATGTTTGTCGGTCGTGTAGCCCTGCAAAGTGCTGACTGCGGTTTTGAAAGCAGGTAGGACAACCAATAGGTTTCTTGGCAATTGGTTATGAACCAACGTATATTGATTTCTGGCTGCTCTGGCGGCGGCAAGTCGGCCCTGCTCGCGGAACTCAGGCGTCGAGGGCAATGGACAGTAGCCGAACCTGGTCGCCGCGTCGTCGCAGAGGAGAAAACTGGCACCGGCGCGGCCCTTCCTTGGGTCAATCTAGAGGCCTTTGCACATCGCGCGCTGAAGATGGCGCACGAGGATCTTCGAACCGCCGCGCACAAGATCGGGTTTGTGTTCTTTGACCGAGGCTTGATCGATGCAGCGGTAGCCTTGCAGGTGGCAACAGGGGTGGGCATCCACGAGACGCTTGGCCCCGAGAAGCACTACGCCACGGACGTCTTTTTAGCCCCGCCATGGCCGGAAAATTTCAAGCAGGATGAAGATCGTCGCCATGGGTTTGATCAAGCCGTGGCCGAATATGAGCGACTGGCAATCGCCCTTCGGGAGCTGGGGTATTCAATCACGCTACTTCCAAAAACCTCGATCAAAAACCGGGCCGACTTTGTGCTTGAAAGGCTCGAAGGCCATTCACGCATCTAGGTCTCAACTGCCCCCGGTCAGTTCGGCCAACATGCGTTCAGCAGCGGCGGTCGGGCTGGTCTGGCCCGTGCCGACCTCGGTTCCAAGCTGATCCATCAACGCGCGTGCGTGCGGGGTGTCGAGACGTGCCAGCAAGGCATGCCGGACCTCCTGATCGAACCAGAACCGCGCCTGTGTGGCACGGTTGGTGCCCCAATGGCCGTTGTCGCGGCGCCATTGTGTCAGCGCCTGCATCTCTTCCCATGCCTGAGCAAGCCCGTGTTCTTCAACCGCTGAAACGGTCATTGCTTTGGGAAACCCTTCGGGATCCTGCGGGCGTTTGCGCAGCAGCCGCAGCGCGCCGGAATAGTCCGCGCAGGTGCGGGTGGCCGTGGCTTTGAGATCCCCATCCGCCTTGTTGATCAGAATGATGTCGGCCATTTCCATGATGCCACGTTTGACGCCCTGCAATTCATCGCCGCCGGCCGGGGCGAGCAACAGCAAGAAGAGATCGGACATCTCGGAGACAACAGTTTCGGATTGCCCCACCCCGACTGTTTCGATCAACACAACATCAAATCCGGCGGCTTCGCACAGGGCAATAGCCTCGCGGGTGCGGCGGGCGACACCGCCCAGATAGGTCTGGCTGGGGGATGGGCGGATAAAAGCGTTTGGGTCGCGGCTAAGGCGTTCCATTCGGGTTTTGTCGCCCAGAATCGAACCGCCCGACCGGGCTGAACTTGGATCCACTGCCAGAACAGCCACGCGCAGCCCCTGCTCTGTCAGCATCATGCCAAAGCTTTCGATGAAGGTGGATTTGCCCACACCGGGTGTTCCGGAAAGCCCAATCCGCAGGGCCTGACGCCCAGCGCCTGCTAGTTGCGCCAGCAATTCGGCCGCCTGCGCCCTGTGATCCGCGCGGTTGCTTTCGACCAGAGTAATCGCCCGGGCCAGCGCCCGACGTTCCCCATTCAAAATCCTGTCGCCAAGGCTGTTCGTCTGCATTTTGACCCCGATCATTGCGGCAGGAGTAGTTGCCGGTTTCCGGGGCGGTTTGTCCAGCCCGCAGAAGCCACGAATGTTCCCGATGCGGCGCATGCGTCATTTTGCACAGTTCGATTCAAAGCAAATCAAAGCAGGCAGGGGCACGGGGTCACACGCCTTCGCGGGAACTGGACGGCACCTTTGGGATGGCAGATAAGGATCGGATGACAATGCGACTGCCAATTGATGACGCCATTCCCCAGCTGCTGGATGCCCTACGCAAGCACGGTCGTGCCGTGCTGGAAGCCCCGCCAGGGGCAGGCAAAACCACTCGGGTTCCTCTGGCTATGCTTGAAGCGGGATTGTGCAACGGTAAGATCGTGATGCTGGAGCCCCGTCGGCTGGCGGCTCGGGCGGCCGCGGAACGTATGGCCGAAACTCTGGGCGAACGCGTGGGCCAGACGGTCGGTTACCGTGTGCGCGGGGATACCAAAACCTCTCGGACGACCCGGATCGAAGTGGTGACCGAAGGTATTCTGACCCGAATGCTGCAATCCGACCCTGACCTGCCTGGCGTCAGCGCAGTGATCTTCGACGAATTTCATGAGCGCTCACTGAATGCGGATCTTGGGCTGGCACTGTGTCTGGAGGTGACGGGCGCGCTGCGGGATGACATGATCCTGATGGCGATGTCAGCGACGCTGGATGCGGAACCTGTGGGTCAGTTGATGGAGGCGCCGCTGGTGACCTCGGCCGGACGCAGCTATCCGGTGGAAACGCGGTGGCTCGACCGACCGCTGGCTGCGCGTGTCCGGCGGCTGGATGCTCTGGTTGATCTGGTTGTGCAGGCGGAAAGCGACACACGGGCCGAGGGTGGCGGGATGCTGGTGTTTCTACCCGGCGAGGGTGAGATCCGGCGCGCCGAAGCAGCACTGTCCGGCCGCCTTTCCAAGAATTGCAGAATATGCCCGTTATTTGGGGCGATGCCTTTTGCCGCCCAGCGCGCCGCAATTGCTCCGGTGCAACGGGGGCGCAAAGTTGTGCTGGCGACGTCAATCGCGGAAACCTCGCTGACCATTCCGGATATCCGGGTTGTGGTTGATATGGGTCAGGCGCGGCGGGCGCGGTTTGATCCGGGTTCGGGCATGTCACGGCTGGTGACGGAGCGCGTCACACGGGCCGAGGCAACCCAGCGCGCGGGCCGCGCGGGGCGTGTTGCCGAGGGGCTGTGTTACCGCCTGTGGTCCAAGGGAGAGGATGGCGCTTTGACCGCCTTCCCGCCCGCCGAGATTGAGGCCGCAGATTTGACCGGACTGGCGTTGGAACTGGCGTTATGGGGCGCGGACGCGACTGATCTGGCGTTTCTGACGCCGCCGCCCGAAGGAACACTGGCCGAAGCGCGGGCCTTGCTGTCCATGTTGGGCGCATTGGACGGAAACGGTCGGATCACGGATCACGGACGCGCCTTGGCAGCGTTGCCCTTGCATCCCCGCCTGGGGCACATGCTGGTGGTTGCAGGCGCGCAGGCAGCCCCTTTGGCGGCGTTGATGGCCGAGCGGGACCCGCTGAGAGGAGCACCGGCAGATATGACGCTGCGGCTAGACGCCTTAAGGGATATGCAGGCGTTTCAACGCAACCGGATCTGGCAGGTGAATACAAGTGTTGTCGACCGGATCAAGGGCGAGATCAAACGCCTGAAGGCGCAAGCCGCGAAAGGGCCCGAAGACAGGGGCATCGCCGCCATGGCGGCACTCGCCTATCCCGATCGGATTGGACAGCGGCGCAAAGGGGATGAGCCGCGATATGTGTTGTCCGGCGGCAAGGGTGCCATCCTAGACACCAGCGATACGCTGGCGGCGGCCCCCTATCTTGTGGTCACCGACACCGATGGAAACCCCCGAGAAGCGCGTGTCCGGATGGCAGTGCAGATCGCGGAACGCGATATCCGGGATTTGTTTGCAGATCAGATTGCTTGGGTCGACTGCTGCGAGTGGTCGAAGCGGGACCGGCGCGTCATTGCGCGGCGTCAGGAACGGTTCGGGGCCATTACGCTGGGAGATCGTGTCTGGAAAGACGTTCCGCCGGACACCGTTGCACGTGCGATGCTGGACGGCGTGCGGGATCTGGGGCTGCGTCTGGATGGGTCGGCGGCGCGGTTGGCTACCCGGGTGGAGCTGGTACGGGCCGATGGCGTGGATCTGCCTGATTTCTCGACCGAGGGGCTGATGACCACTTTGGAAGACTGGCTGTTGCCGATGCTCAGTGGGGTGCGCAACGCCGATGAGTGGAAGCGGTTCAATCTGCTCCCTGCCTTGCGGGCGCGACTGGACTGGGCGCAAACACAAGAGGTTGATCGGCGCGCGCCGGGATCATTTGAAACGCCACTGGGGCGAAAGGTTCCGATTGACTATGGCGGCGCGGCACCGGAAATCTCGGTCCGGCTTCAGGAATTGTTCGGGGTCACGCGACATCCGGTTGTTGGTGGCGCCCCGCTCAAGATCACCCTGCTGTCCCCGGCACAAAGACCCATACAGATCACCCGTGACCTGCCCGGGTTCTGGGCCGGGTCCTACGCGGATGTGCGCAAGGATATGCGGGCGCAATATCCCAAGCATCCCTGGCCCGAAGACCCGACACAGGCAGATCCAACCCTGAGAGCCAAGCGCAGATAGGGTGGACTGAGTCCGAATTGTCACAAGGCCCCCACAAAAACACCAGAAAACCAATCAAAAACAGGCAAGTTCCGGCGGCAACGTTGAATTTGTGACCTGCTCTTGCTATGTCTCTTCGGCTTCACATAGTTCGAATAACATGACGCGCGACACATGAGTTCATGGCTACGAAACATCTGGGAAGAGGTCGGACGACCTCTGTTCCTGCGCCCTCGACGGGTGCAGTTTGCGGCGTTGTGCACGCGTAAGCAGGGTGCAAGCGAAGATGTGCTGCTGATCACCAGCCGGGATACCGGGCGCTGGATCATACCCAAAGGATGGCCGATTGACGGGCTGGACGGCGCCGAAACGGCCGCGCAGGAAGCGTGGGAAGAGGCCGGAGTGCGGGCTGAAGCCGTCGAAAAGGAGCCGGTGGGCCACTATACCTACGACAAGATCTTGAACAACGGGTCGGCCCAGCCGGTTTTGACCAATGTTTATCGTATCAGGGTCAGTGAATTGTCAGATGACTATCCCGAGGTGGATCAGCGCAAACGCTGCTGGGTTTCCCCCTCGGTCGCCGCCAAGCGCGTGCGCGAGCCGGAACTGCAATCCCTGCTGCTGCAAATGTAACCCATCGTTGATTTTCTTGATGGCAGGCAGGTTGCCCCATCTGTGGTAAACTTATAGCTGCCTGCGTTTACCCAAATGCCGTGATTGAACAGATGCCGAATTCGAACGCAAAACCACGCTGGCAGACGCTGGACACGGACCTGCACAGGATCTCGCGGGTCGAGGTCGCAAACTCTCATGTGGCCCGGCCCCTGCTTGCGCCCGGAATTGCACTGGCGTTCATGGCTGTCGCCGGGCTGGTCGCGGCGGTGCTGTTTGGTCTGGCCAATGGCGGCTTCATTATTATAGCTGCGGCGGCTTTCGGAGCCTACATGGCGATCAATATCGGCGCCAATGACGTGGCCAACAACATGGGCCCTGCGGTGGGTGCCAACGCGCTGACCATGGGCGGTGCCATTGCGATCGCAGCTGTCGCCGAAAGCGCAGGTGCGTTGCTGGCAGGGGGTGACGTCGTATCCACCATCTCAGGCGGCATAATCGACCCGATGTCGGTTGAAAACAGCCACGTGCTGATCTGGGCCATGATGGCGGCGCTGATTTCTTCAGCCATGTGGGTCAATCTGGCGACCTGGATCGGGGCGCCAGTTTCGACCACACATTCGGTCGTTGGCGGCGTGATGGGCGCCGGGATCGCCGCAATGGGACTGGGCGCGGTCAATTGGACCACCATGAGCGCGATTGCCGCCAGTTGGGTGATCTCGCCCGTTCTGGGCGGTGTAATTGCAGCCGGGTTTCTGGCGCTGATCAGGGCGAAAATTCAGTCTCGGGACGACAAGATCGCCGCCGCCCGGCGTTGGGTTCCGATCCTTGTGGCGCTGATGGCCGCAGCTTTCGTGACCTATCTGGCCGTGAAGGGCCTGCAGCGTGTTGTAACCGTCAAGCTTGAAATTGCCTTACTGATCGGGGTGGCCACGGGGCTTCTGGTCTGGACAGTCACCGTCCCTTGGGTGCGGCGAAAATCTGAAGGGATGGAGAACAGGACACGCTCGCTAAAAACACTGTTTGGTCTGCCACTGGTGATATCGGCCACGTTTCTGAGCTTTGCACATGGCGCAAATGACGTGGCCAATGCCGTGGGCCCTCTGGCAGCCATTGTGCACGCGGCCGAGTTCGGTGACGTCACTGCGCAGGTTCCTATTCCCACATGGGTGATGATCATCGGAGCCTTCGGAATTTCGTTTGGTCTGTTCCTGTTCGGGCCCAAGCTGATCCGTATGGTTGGCCGCCAAATCACCAAGCTGAACCCGATACGCGCGTTTTGCGTCGCCCTGTCGGCAGCGATCACCGTGATTTTGGCCAGTTGGCTTGGGTTGCCGGTTAGCTCTACCCATATCGCGGTGGGTGCCGTTTTTGGCGTTGGGTTCTATCGAGAATGGCAATCGAACCGGCGTAATCAGCCCGGGCTGCGTTTGGCGCGCGAAGAGTATCAGCGGCGAAAACTGGTGCGACGGTCGCATTTCATGACCATTATTGCCGCCTGGATCGTGACCGTTCCGGCCGCTGCGTCGATGTCGGCGATTATCTACCTGATCCTGACGGCGTTCGCGTAGAGATCGCGCATCGCCTAGACGGGTGTTGCAATCAGGGCCTGATCTGATCCGGAAACATCGGAGTTTCAGGCGCTTGGCGAATCAATTCCGCCACCCGAGAGCATATCGGCGTCGGCAGGCCCGTTTGCTGGCCAAGATGCGTGATTTCACCTTGAAGAATGTCGATCTCCGTCGGGCGACCCTCCATCACATCATAAGCCATCGAGGTGCGCGCGCTGGGATCGATGGTCAGCATGCGCGCGGCAACTCGGCTGAACAGCGGAGTCGGCAGGCGCAGGATATGAGGGGTCATCCACGCGGGCAGCGGCGTGGTTGAGGCAACCGGATGGCCCGCCGCCTTCAAAACGGTCAGAGCCTCAGACATTTGATCAGCCATCAAACGACGCCAATTGCGATCCATCAGTTGGTTCACCAGCGTCAGGCCGGACAACGCGTTCAGGGCATTGTTGAGATTGATCACCAGTTTGCCCCATTGCACGGCTTCTATCTGATCACTGGCGGTGACCGGCAGGTCTGGGCTGCTGAGTTGCCCGGCCAGATCACCGCGGCCAGCCTGAATCACGATCTCGCCCGATGTGGCCCGGTGGTAAGTACCCGGGTCCGTTGGCACCACGTTGAACGGCACCATACCGGCCCGAACGTCGTGATCGGGCAGGATGGCACGCAGGGTCCGGGCGTTCTCCATCCCGTTTTGCCAGGATAGGACCGGTGTATGTGCAGGCGCGTGCATTTTGATCAACTCGGCCATCTCAGCAGTCGCGCCCGATTTCACGGTTACAATGACCAGATCGGCGGATCTAAGGCAGGCAGCATCCTCCGAAAGGATCATCGAGCTGGCATGAAGCGTGCGACGTAGTCCTGAATAGTCAGTGATGGTCAGACCCTGCTGCCGGATCGGTCCCAACACACGGGCACGCCCTAGAAGGGTCACCTGGTGCCCGGCAACGGCCAGCAATGCCCCGCAATAGCACCCGATACTACCCGCACCCGCGATGACAAGCTTCATGGGAGTTTTCCTTGCTGTTGAGGTCTGGGTTGTTGCCATAGACATGGGTCTTCCAACAACTCCGTTAATGCCTTGCAAACAGGCCACAATAGCCCGCACCGCGGGCTATTGCGATCAAGACTCAAGCTCGTCCCATCTGAACGCATCCTGATCGGCCTTTACGCGCCCCAGAGAGGGCAGCGTGAAATGGCTTCCCAATACGATGCAATTTGCCTCAGACGCAGTCTCTAACAGGTGCCTGCGAGAGGATTTTGCCAGATCCATGTCGGCGTCATAAATGAAGTGCCAATCAGGATGCCAGCATTGAGCCGTTGAATGCAGTGCATCGCCGGTCACTATGGCTTCCTGGCCTTTGCTTTTGATCTGAACGGAAACGTGGCCAGGTGTGTGGCCCGGCGTGGGTATCAACGATACTTCGTCGCCCAGCTTGTGACCGGGCTGGACGATGTCGGCCTGCGCCGCTTCGACAACGGGCAATACGCTTTCCAAATAGAGATCGCCGTTGCCCTGTCGCTGCATCTCTTCATCAGCGGCGGGTAGGATGTAGCGTGCATTTGGGAATGTCGGGACCCATCGACCGTCTTCAAGTTTGGTATTCCAACCTACATGGTCGGCGTGAAGATGCGTACAGAGCACGTAGTCGATATCCTCAAACGTCACGCCCGCCGCAGTGAGCGCAGCCACGAACCGCGTACCGGATCTTTTGTGCCAATCCGCATATTTCGGGATGGTTTTGTCATTTCCCACACAGCTATCAACAAGGATGTTGTGATCCGGTGTCTTCAACAGAAAACCTTGGACGGGCAAAATAAGCCGTCCCGATTGGGGGCACACGCCGCCTGGAACGCGCTTTTCAATTATCGCCGCAACGTCGGGCCCTGCGTTGGGGTATAGTTCCTCTGGCGGCAAAAACGGGCCGTTGATTTCCAGGATTCTCCAGACCTCGACATCACCAATCTTACACAGCACAGCATTTCGTCCTTGTGACCAGAAAACAACCGAACCAAAGCTATCAGCCCCGACGTATCTTGCAACGGGGATTTCCGGTCGAGTGTTCGCTTAACAGTCGAAACCTTCGATCCCGTATCCGAGATCGTCTTTGGAATTGACGGTTCGGCGTTTAGCGCGCCCGTCTTGGCTTTGTGCGTTCAAGCTCTGGCGAGATCGGGATGAATTCCTGATCGTCGCCGGGCGGCAGGTGGAACGCTCCGTTGGCCCAGTCAGCAGTTTTCCACTCGCGGGTGGCGGTTTCGATCTTTTCTTTTGAGGATGAGACGAAGTTCCACCAGATGTAGCGATCTTCGTTCAGTGTCGCGCCGCCCAAGAGCATCAGGCGCGCACCCGTGGGCCCCGCCTTGACCGAGAGTTTGTCGCCCGGCCGGAACACCATCATGCGACCGGCGTCAAACACATCGCCCGCAATATCGACCGAGCCTTCGGTCACATAGACCCCGCGATCCTCGTGATCATCTGGCAAAGGAAACGATGCAGCCGGGTCCAGTTGCACGTCGAGATAGAACGTGTCGGACAGCATGGTCACCGGGCTGTTCTCACCATAGGCCGAGCCCAAAATCAGCCTTGCGCTGACGCCCGTATCCCGAATATGGGGCAGCGCGCCCTGCTTGTGGTGTTCGAAATCGGGGGCCATATCCTCATGCGCTTCGGGCAGGGCAATCCACGTCTGGATGCCAAACAGGCTGTGCCTTTTGCCACGCGTTTCGTCACTCGTACGTTCAGAATGGGTGACGCCGCGCCCGGCGACCATCCAGTTGACCTCACCCGGGTAGATCATCTGATGGGTGCCAAGGCTGTCGCGATGTTCGAACTCGCCCTGATATAGGTAGGTAACGGTGCCCAGCCCGATATGGGGGTGCGGGCGGACATCGATGCCGCCTTCGGTGATGAATTCGGCGGGCCCCATTTGGTCGAAAAAGATAAATGGACCAACCAGTTGGCGGTTGACCGAAGGCAATGCGCGGCGCACTTCGAAGCCGCCCAGATCGCGGGCACGTGGAATGATCAGGGTGTCGAGTGCCGAATTCTCGGACGTACAATCCGGGTTGTGGGTTGGGTTCCAACTCATGCCTGCTATCCCTCAGGTGCCGACGGGCCGAAATGGCGCATCGTTCGATCATGCATCGAGATATTGCCGATAAACGGCAAGTAAAGCGCAATTTCGCACAATCAAAATGCGATACGGGCCGCGCTAGCGAGGCCAGAGCTGCGGAAAAAACGAGCCGGCAATCCGATCTCCTTCGCGATAGCCTGCGGCTTCGAATTGTGCACGCTCATCTTTGGCCCAATCACCGCGATAGCGGATCATGCCATCGGGTGCCGTCATGCGCAGGGTGAACCGGCGCACGGTTTCGGATGGGGTGGTTGAAGACAACCCTCCATGCAGCGTGCGCATGTCGAAAAAGATGCAGTCGCCAAGATCCATCTCCCATTGCAGCAGGTCATAGGCCGTTGGGTTAGCGTTGATGTCGGGGGGCGGATGATAGGTTCGACCCGCGACTTCGGTCGGTTCATAGCTGGGATGCCCATCGGCAAAGCGCACCCGCATGAACAGCTTTTCCCACAGATGTGATCCTTTCACAAAGGCAATGCCGTTATCCTTGCTCACCGGTTCCAGCGGCAGCCAGAGGACACACATCGTGCCTTCAAAATCGAAATAGGACAGATCCTGATGAAAGGGCGGGCGCGATGTTGAACCGGCTTCGCGCAGGAACCAGTTATCCATCACAAGATTGACCGAAGGGGCAGCCAGCAGCTGTGCGGCAAGTGGTGCGCAAGGGGACTTCCGGACAAACTCGTCAAATTGCGGGATCTTGTTCCAGGCCCAGTAATCTTCGAAATAGGCCGGAGCATCAGGGTCTTTGGTGTGGCGCGTGAAATTGTCAGTCGGTGTTGCAAGATCAGCGTCGATACCTTCGCGCAGCAGGGACAACCAGTCGGAGGTAAACCTGGAGCGCAGCAC
Source organism: uncultured Ruegeria sp. (assembly GCF_947489545.1). Taxonomy (NCBI): domain Bacteria; kingdom Pseudomonadati; phylum Pseudomonadota; class Alphaproteobacteria; order Rhodobacterales; family Roseobacteraceae; genus Ruegeria; species uncultured Ruegeria sp. The sequence continues at coordinate 63,523 of NZ_CANLDZ010000014.1, forward strand.
GACCGCACCATCGCGCCGGAATGCAGCGATGTCTTCGTCTGAGATTGGGGCTGGAGAAGTCATACGGCACCCTTTCCGGTGTGTTCACTTGGGTGGTGGTGAGGATTGCATCGCACAGGCAGACCGTCAAAGAAATTCAGGCCACCCGCCCTGCCCCGCGATCATCAGGGCAAAGGCTGGATAGCCCACAACCGGTTCAGGCTCGGAAAAGGTAACCATCGCACTATTATTTGTTTCTGGATGTACCTGCTCCTATCTTAAGGGTCAGGGTCGTCACGCATTACAGGAGATTTCTATGTCTGGTGCTCCAATCACTCGTCGTTCTTTGATCGCCGCCGGAGGGGCTGTGTTGACATCGGGTTTGCTGCTTCCCGCGCATGCATCGGGTCTGGCCCCGACGCCATCGATGCGGGGTGGGTCCAACAACTATCGCCCCGGCGCACCCATCGTGGACCGGATCGGCGGTGGCGGATTCTGGATGACAGGAACCGTCCGGCGCGCCGGAGATGGCGCACCATTGTCAGGACAGCGCATTCAGATTTGGGCACATACGACCGAAGGGTATGAGCGCGACCCGCAGAGCCATGGCGCAACCCTAACCGACGCAAACGGAGAATTCCGGCTTGAGATGCCGCAGATCGTGCCGGCCTTTGGTCAACCGCACGGGCATCTGGCCTATGACAGCGCAGAGTACGAAACCGTGTTCTTGCGCCCGGTTATGTCGAGTTCCAAAGACAAAACACTGAGTGCGCATTTCGTGCTGCAACCGGCCTGACCACGGCGGACGAATTTCGGTGAGCCGCACGCGTACGACTCTGATTTGGGGGGCTTTGGCAATTGTCGCCGTGGTGCCAATTGCCGCCGCAGCATACAGCCCGTTTCTGGCATGGCGGTCACCTGTGTACATAGCGGCCGGGTTTGCCGGGATCATCGGTATGTTTCTGTTGCTGATGCAGCCTTTGCTGGCGGGCGGATACCTGCCAGGACTGTCGGCATACCACAGCCACTACATTCACCGATGGGTCGGAGCAGCTTTGGTTACCGCGATGATTTGCCATGTGGCCGGTCTGTGGGTCACCAGCCCGCCGGATATGGTCGACGCGCTTTTGTTTGTCTCGCCCACCCCGTTTTCGGCCTGGGGTGTTATCGCCATGTGGGCGTTGTTCGCAGCAGCACTTTTAGCGCTTTTACGTCGTCGGTTGAACCTGCGATTTCGGACGTGGCGGCTGGGTCACACGACGCTGACCAGCGTGACCGTTCTGGGCAGCGTGGTGCATGCGATGCTGATTGAAGGAACCATGGAGATTATGACCAAGACAGCCCTGTGCGTATTGGTCTTGTCGGCGAGCATTAAGACGCTCGCCGACCTGCGCGTCTGGGTGATAAGAACACGCCGGTTCGACTAAACACCCAAGCACCAGCGCATCACAGCCTTCTGGGCATGCAGGCGGTTTTCGGCCTCGTCAAAAATGACCGAGTTGGGGCCGTCCATAATTTCGGAGGTCGCCTCTTCCTCGCGGTGGGCCGGCAGGCAATGCATGAACAGCGCATCAGGTTTGGCGTGGCTCATCAGTTCCGCATTGACCTGATAGGGGCGCAGCATGTTGTGGCGACGTTCTTTGGCGGATTGGGAATCATGCATTGAAACCCAGGTGTCAGCGACCACCAGATCCGCGCCTTCGACCGCCTTGTGCGGATCGCGTTCAACAACAATCTTTGAGCCCTTCTGACGGGCAAGACCGATGAATTCTTCCTCGGGATCAAGCTGCGACGGTCCGGTAAAGGTCAAATCAAACCCAAACTGACCTGCGGCGTGCAGGAACGAGGCACAGACATTGTTGCCGTCGCCAGTCCAGACGACCTTTCTACCTGCAATCGGTCCCCGATGTTCCTCAAACGTCAGCACGTCGGCCATGATCTGGCAGGGATGCGTGCGGTCAGTCAGGCCGTTGATCACGGGCACATCGGAGTATTCCGACATCTCGGTCAGGATGGTTTCATCAAAGGTCCTGATCATGATCATATCGACATAGCGCGACAACACACGCGCCGTATCAGCGATGGTTTCGCCATGGCCCAGCTGCATATCCTTACCCGACAGCACCATGGTTTGACCGCCCATCTGGCGCACACCCACATCAAACGAGACGCGGGTCCGGGTCGACGGCTTCTCAAAGATCAGAGCCACCATGCGACCGTCCAGAGGTTGGTCGTCATCAGGTGCGGCTTTGGGGCGACCCAGGCGGGCCCGTTTCATCGCACCAGCCTGATCAATCATAGTCCGCAATTCTGCAGCGTCTGTTTTGTGAATATCGAGAAAGTGGTTCATATTCTGTCACTTTTGTCTATCGACGGCCGGGGGCGCTGCCCCCGGGGCCCCGGAGTATTTCAGAAAAGGTGAAGATCAGGCGATTTCGAGAGTGGCCTCGACCTGAGTCGCGGCTTTGTCGAGGCGGATCACAGCTTGCGCGATGTCATCTTCGGTTAGTGTCAGCGGCGGCAGCAAGCGGATCACGTTGTCGGCCGCAGGGACGACGATGACCTTGTTTTCATAGCCGGCGTTGACCACATCCAGGTTGGGTGCATTGCATTTGAGACCCAGCATGAGGCCCGCACCGCGGACCTCTTCGAACACCTCGGGGTGATCCGCAATCAGGCCTTCGAGTTTTTGGCGGAACAAGCCCGCTTTGCGGTTCACACCTTCGAGGAAGGCAGGTGTAGCGACCTGATCCAGCACGGCGCTGCCCACGGCACAACCCAATGGATTGCCGCCATAGGTCGAGCCGTGTGTGCCTGCGGTCATTCCGCTGGCGGCGTCTTCGGTGGCCAGCACTGCACCGAGCGGGAACCCTCCGCCAATGCCTTTTGCAACCATCATGATATCTGGTGTGATGCCGGCCCATTCATGAGCAAACAGCTTGCCTGTCCGACCAACACCGCATTGCACCTCGTCGAGGATCAGCAACAGCCCGTTATCATCACAAATCTGGCGCAGGGCTTTGAGTTCGGCGTCAGGGACGGGGCGAATGCCGCCTTCGCCTTGGATGGGTTCGATCAGGATTGCGGCGGTCTGGTCGGTGATGGCGTTGGTGACGCCATCAAGGTCACCAAAGGCCAGATGGACAAAACCTGGCAACAGAGGGCCGAACCCCTTGGTCATCTTCTCGGACCCGGCGGCGGCGATACCGGCTGAGGAGCGGCCGTGAAACGAGCCGTTAAAGGTGATGATCTCGACCCGCTCGGTCTGGTCCTTGTCATAGAAATACTTGCGGGCCATTTTCACAGCCAATTCGCAGGTTTCCGTACCCGAGTTGGTAAAGAATACAGTGTCGGCAAAGGTGTGTTCCACCAGCTTATCAGCCAGCGCCTGCTGCTGCGGGATATTGTAAAGGTTCGACACATGCCATAGCGCATGCGCCTGTTCCGTCAGCGCCGCGACCAACGCCGGATGCGCATGACCCAGCGCGTTCACCGCGATGCCGGCGCCGAGGTCCAGAAAACGTCGGCCGTCTGCTTCGGTCAGCCAGGCGCCTTCGCCCTTCACAAATGTCAGGGGCGCGCGGTTATAGGTCGGCAGAACGGACGGGATCATCGGATCATCCTTTTCAGGTAGGTTTGACCTCGTGACTGATACACTGAGGCCGGGTTCGTCAACTGATTTGGTGGAGTTTGCGCCAATTGGGCGGCGCAAATGGATCAAACGGGCCGGTTACGCGGTAAAGCGTCGGCGTCGGAGGCGCAGGATATATGCGAGTTTGATCATGCAGGCCGTATAGCGGGGTGCGCACAATCTGGAAACCCCGAATTTTGTTTAATGCAAATAAACCGCTGAGGCGTCGCGGCGCATGTTTTTCGGCTTGCCATTTGCAACGCACTGCCGCACCGCTTGCGCATGTTTGTTCCAAAAAGCCATAATCCGCCCCTTGCCGCATTGCTCATCTTTGTCGCCAGTGCGTTTCTGGCCAGCACCACGCTCTTGGCCAAAGCATTGGGAACGGACACATTAGGCCCGCCATTGCATCCGATGCAAATCAGCCATGGCCGTTTCATGTTTGCGTTTTTAGTGATCCTCTGCGCGGTTGCGGTACTGCGCCCAACGCTACGGCGCCCACATTGGGGGCTGCATATCGGGAGGACAAGTTTTGGCTGGCTGGGAATTACGCTGATTTTTGCCTCGGTTGCGTTCATTCCGATGGCGGATGCCACAGCGATCTCCTTTCTGAACCCGGTTTTTGCGATGCTACTGGCTATCCCGCTGCTGAAAGAGGGGGTTGGCCCTTGGCGATGGCTGGCCGCAGCCGTGGCCCTAGCCGGTGCGCTTATCTTGCTGAGGCCGACACCAGACAGCTTTCAGCCCGCGGCGCTGCTAGCGCTGACGGCTGCGGTGGTGATTGGGATGGAGCTGATTTTTATCAAAAAGCTGTCGGGCCGGGAAATTCCGATCCAGATCCTGCTGGTCAATAACGCGATGGGGTTGGCTATTGCCACCGTCGCAGTGAGTTTCGTGTTTCAGATGCCGACGCTCGCTCAATGGGCAGCGCTGGCGGGTATCGGGGTGCTGATGGCCTGCGCGCAGGCCTGTTTCGTCAACGGCATGGCGCGGGCCGATGCGTCCTTTGTCGCACCGATCAGCTATGCAACGCTGATCTTTGCGGCGCTTTATGATTTTGTTATTTTCGGCGTAATCCCGGATGTCATCAGCATCGTGGGGTCAGCGATTATTCTGACCGGCGGCCTGATCCTCGTTTGGCGTGAGGCCCGCATCAGGTAGCGGACGGCTGGCCAGTTCCGAATGTGTCTAGGCCTTGAGCCGGTAGCCAGTGCGCAGCATTTGCCACGTGACAGCGCATACAAAAATGGTGGCACCGCTGCAGACTGCAAACCCCAGCAAAGGTGCGCTGTCTGAAACACCGATCATTCCATAGCGCAACCCGTCGATCAGATAGAAAACCGGGTTTGCGTGGCTGATCCGGTTCAACAGCGGCGGCAGGGCCTCGACCGAGTAAAACGTGCCGGAGAGGAAGGCCAAGGGGGTGACGATGAAATTGGTGATCGCTGCCATCTGGTCAAACTTGTTGGCAAAGATTCCTGCAAATAGCCCAAGCGCGCCCATGAACGCACCGCCCAAAATGACAAAGATCAGCGCGATCAAGGGGTGTTGCGGCACCACTCCAAGAACCAACGCCAAAGCGATGGCCACGACGCAGGCGATCAGCACGCCGCGCGCAACACCACCCGCCAGATAGCCCAACAGGATTTCGAGTGGCGACAGAGGTGGCATCAGCGTGTCAACGATGTTGCCCTGAACCTTAGCAATCACCATGGACGACGACGTGTTGGCAAAGGCGTTCTGGATCACGGTCATCATCATGATGCCCGGGGCCAGAAAGATCAGGAATGGCACACCCATCACATCGGGTCGGCTGGGCCCGATGGCAATATTGAAAATCAGCAGGAACAAACCGGCCGTCACCAAAGGCGCCATCAGGGTCTGAGTCCAGACCGACAGAAAACGCAGTGTTTCGCGCTGAGCCAGCGTATAGAGACCCATCCAGTTGACCGCGCCGAACCGACGCTCTGACTGATCGGTGAGAATATGCATCTTCTGCCCCCAAACTGATTCGAAGACTGCTTGTAACTCGGGCCGCAGTGTTTAGAATAGGGGGCTGAGACGAATTCCGAAGGCGGCCCGAATCCGGGGCCGCTTTCCCGCTTTTGAAAGGCAACCGATGTCCTGGACTGACGAGCGCGTAGAACTGCTGAAGAAAATGTGGGGCGAGGGCCAGTCGGCCAGCCAGATCGCCAAGGAACTGGGCGGTGTGACCCGCAATGCGGTGATCGGCAAAGTGCACCGTCTGGGCCTGTCGAACCGGGCCACCGGCGCAAGCCCGGCCAAGGCCGAGCCGAAAGAGAAACCGGCGCCCGCACCCAAAGCCGAGGCGAAACCAAAGCCTGCGCCCAAGACCGAACCGGCGCGGCCTGCCCCGGCGCCCGAAGCGAAACCGGCCATTCCCGCCCGCCGCCAGATCATTCCGGCCGGTCAGCCCCTGCCGCCACAGCCCTCGGCCAACGAAATCAGCCCCGAAGCCTTAGCCAAGGTTAATGAGATCGAGAAAAAGGCCAAGAAGCTGACGCTGATGGAACTGACCGAGAAAACCTGCAAGTGGCCTGTCGGTGACCCGGCGACCGAGGATTTCTGGTTCTGCGGCCTGCCCGTTGAGGCCGGCAAGCCCTATTGCGAGGCGCATGTGGGCGTTGCCTTCCAACCGATGAGCTCTCGCCGCGACCGGCGGCGCTAAGGCCGATGCGCCAGGATCCGACAGCGATGGAGGATACCTGGCTGGCCCGGGCAAAACGATTGCTAGCGCTGGCCGAGACCGGCCAGCACTTCACCAAAGACCCTTTTGATCGCGAACGCTATGACGAGATTGCCCAGATGGCGCGTGCCATGCTGGCCGATCTGGGCCGTGTGCCCCTGTCGCGGATCGACGGGCTGATTTCCGAACACGCAGGTGGCTATGCCACGCCCAGCATCGATATTCGCGGCGCGTTGATCAAGGATGGGCGTATCTTGCTGGTGCGCGAGCGGAGCGACGGGAAGTGGGCAATGCCGGGCGGATTCGCAGATATCGGCAGCTCTCCAGCAGAAAACATTGAACGCGAAGTTTGGGAAGAGGCCGGGCTGCGTGTCCGAGCGCGACACCTATACGCGCTGCGGCATAAGGCGCGGCATCCCTACCCGGCAGATGCGCGGGATTTCTACAAGCTGTTCTTTCTATGTGACGAAGTGGGCGCAAATGTTCCGCAGACCGGGACAGAAACAAGCGAAGTTGCGTTTTTTGCACTCGACGCGTTGCCGGACTTATCACTAACGCGAAACTTGGCACGTGATATTGAAGCTGCGCTCGAAGCGCAGCGATCAGTACCAGTTGAAACCTGCTTTGATTGATCGCCTGCTGAAACCCAAAGTGTTGTTCTGCACCTATGCAGTTTTGATCTTCGCGGCCTATATGCAGCCGCTGGATCAATCGTTGTTCACCCCTAATCTGGTTGGGAATACCCCTCCACCTTTTTTCGTTGGATTGTATCTTGCAACTTGGGTCGCACCGAGCCTGCCCGCGCTTATTGCCCTCCTGACCCAAGTTGGGTCGCGTCAGATTCCGTCGGTTTTCGCAAAGTTGTTCACTTTTCTATTGGTTGCCGCTGGCCTCTGTTTGACGCTTGCTGTTGGAGTCTTTTCACTGTTTTCGGACACGCAGATATTGCATGGCCTAACCCTGACCATTGCCGTCGCCTCCAGCATACTTATTTGGTCAGGGGACGATGGAAAGCCCCGGCCTTCACGTGTGGCGAAACTCGGGATATCGGTGTCGACAATCGCCGCGCTCTGGAGCCTTATGACCGTTCCGATGATCCTAGGCCAGGCACGTTTTATTGCCGATGGATCGACATACTGCATTGCCCATCATTCGCGGAATTCCCCGGTCGAAACACTGCACGAACTGCGTGGATTCTCATTTTATACTGAGAAGACCGGTTACAAATCCACGTCGGAATGGTTCTTTCACGGTCTGATGATTGTCGATCACCTTGAAGGTCAGAAGTTCTACAACTGGTCTCCCAGAAGATGGCGGTTCGATCTAGTAGCTCGCCCGAACTTACTATTCGAACCTGTCAGTAACGTCTGCGTTCCAAATTGACTTCTACTGCGCCGGGTGCGACGGCAGATCCGGCATTGGGACCCAACGGGGCAATTCATCGGGTGAGACCGAAACATGCAGCTTTTCTGAACGGTCCCGACCCATTTTTCGGTGTTTGCGCAGCAGGAAAATCTTGCCCCAGCCCCGCCAAGTTCCAACGGAAGGTGCGGCTGCCGAGGTTGGAAAGCGGTCGCGCCAGCCTTCGGGCAGCGGAAGGCCATGCCGTTCCGCCTTGTCCAGCATCCAGATCAGGGAAATGTTGCTGAGCGGGCGGGCGTTTTCGAACCCGTTCAGTTGCCCACCGACATCGCCATGGGTCCCACGAAACCAGACCTGTTCGACATGGCCCTGGAAATCCGGCGTACAAGTCCAAAGCACTGGCTCGTAAACCTCGCGGGTCTCATCCAAGGCCATGGCGTGATACCCGTGACGCGTCGCAGGGCCCAATTGGTGGTTGTGAAAGGCATGGCGTCCCTCGGCCCAGCGCCACAGCAGCGGCAGGCGAAGGCCAAGCGCCTTGACCGTGTCCCAGACACCAACCATCTCGATCGCCACATCCTCATGGCAGAACCGACGACGGAATTCGAGAGCCGCCGCGCTGCCCGTGTTGCATTCATAGTGCCGATAAGCCTGCTTGATGTTGCGTTCTGTCGCGTGGTCAGCCTTGAGCAAGCCAATCATATCGATGACGCCAGCCAAGCTACGAACACCATAAGCCCCACGAGAATAGCCGAAGAAGTAAATCCGGTCGCCGGGTTTGTAGCGGGAGGCCAGATACCCATAGGCGCGGCGGATCTGTCGGTTGATTCCACGCCCCATCATTACGTCGAGCGAGGACTTCCAGCTTTCCCACTGCACCCCGGATTCATAAAAAACCGAGACTTTACTGCCCATCTCACAACTCAGACGCAGGGTTTGACCGGCATGTGTTTCAAAGCCGGGTTCGAGCGTGGACATCGTGCCATCAAGGATGATCACATGGCTGACCGGTTCGCGATGCCGCGTCTCGGGTGAACGCTCGGACCGCAGCGGCCGCCCAAGCCATCCCAGAACCTTTCTACTTAGCCGAGACAGAACCATTATTCAGCAATTCCCATACTTTGTGTGGTGTAAAAGGCATGTCCGCCTGTCGCACCCCATAATCCCAGAGCGCATCCTGAACCGCATTTGCCACCGCAGCCAACGCACCGACGGTCCCGGCCTCACCACAGCCTTTCATTCCCATCGGATTCGAGGTCGACGGAACCGGCGCCGAGGTAAACTTAATCATGGGTACGTCGGCAGCGCGGGGCAAGGCGTAATCCATGAACGAAGCCGTGAGCAGTTGTCCATCTGCATCATGCACAACCCGTTCCTGCAAGGCCTGACCGATGCCCTGAACCACCCCGCCATGGACCTGTCCTTCGGCCAGCATTGGATTGATAAGATTGCCAAAATCATCCACGACGATATAGCGATCCACTGCCACCTCACCGGTGTAAGAATCAATCACGACTTCGGCAACATGTGCCCCGTTCGGATAGCTGCGCGCATCCAGGTTCGCACGCGCCTCGTGCTGCAGCAGGTCGGTACGGCCATCGGCGCGCGCCATATCGGCGGCTTCGGTCAAGGTGGGCGTCAGGTTTGATCCAGACGCGCGGAAGGTCTCATGGTCGAAGGTCATATCATTTTCCTCGACCCCCATCTTATCCGCAAGGTAGGGCATGAATGCGGCAATCATTTTGTCGATTGTCACTAGCGTCGCAGTACTTTGAACCGTCACCGAACGGGATCCACCCGTGCCGCCCCCATGTGTCAGCCGATCACTGTCGCCCTGCACGATGGTGACCCGATCGACGGGTATGCCGGTCTGGTCAGACAGGAACTGGGCATAGACCGTTTCATGGCCCTGCCCGTTCGATTGTGTCCCGACACACAGGTTCACCGTTCCATCCTCACAAAACTCCACTTTGGCGTTTTCAGAAGGGTCTCCCAAAATACTTTCGATATAGTAACACAGGCCCTGCCCACGGATCAGGCCACGCTCGGCGTCTTCGGCTTTGCGGGCCTGGAACCCTTGTGTCTGATCCCCAGCAAGGCCAAGAACCATATGAAAGTCACCCACATCGTAGGTTTCGTCTGTCGCCGTGTTGTAAGGGAAGGCGTCGGGTCTGATGAAATTCTTACGCCGCAACTTCCATGGATCGACATCCAGTTCGCGCGCCGCCCGGTCAATCACGCGTTCCAGGACATAGATCGCCTCGGGCCGACCCGCGCCCCGATAGGCATCGACCTGTGTGGTGTTGGTGTAAATCCCTTCAACGCGCAAATAGGTGGTCTGGACGTCGTAAACACCCATCAGAACCTTGCTGAACAGGTTGGTCTGGATCGCCTGCCCAAAATGGCTGTTATATGCGCCCAGGTTGCATTTGCTGTGAACCCGGTAGGCCGTGATCTTGTGGTCTTCGTCAAACGCCAGCTCGGCTAGCGAGGTCAGATCGCGACCATGATGGTCGGACATCATCGCCTCGGACCGATCCGACATCCAGTGAACGGGTTGGCCCAGTTTCATCGCTGCAACGGCGACCGAGAAGTATTCGGGATACGGCATCACCTTCATGCCAAACCCCCCGCCAACATCAGGGGTCGTGACCCGGATGTCTCCGAGATCAATCCCCAACTTCTGGGACAGCTGCGCCCGCATCGCCCAGACACCTTGCCCGCCGTAGGCAAAGTGCAGTCGCCCATCTGCCCAATTGGCCTGACAGCCACGCGGTTCGATCGAGTTGATGATCACTCGGTTGTCCAACACGTTCAGCGCCACGGTATGGGCAGCCGATTGAAATGCTGCCTCGGTCGCAGCCTCATCACCCATGCCCCAGTCAAAGGCGCGATTATCGGGAGCCTCGCGATGCAAAGGTTCCCCGCCTGCTGCCAGATCGAGTTTGGCGGGCAGGTCTTGTGTGTCCATCCAGATCTGTTCCACCGCATCCTGCGCCTGAACTTGCGTTTCAGCGATCACCACGGCCACGGGTTCGCCCACGAACCGAACACGTTTGTCGGCCAGCATATGGCGATCGGGGGCCGCCGCTTTTGTTCCGTCGCGGTTGTCGACAATAGCGGCATTCAAAACCGTATCGATGCCGGCCTCAACCAGATCCTCCAGCGTCATGACCAGCCGCACACCTTCTGCAGCACGTGCGGCATCGAGATCTAGAGAGGTGATTTCGCCATGAGCCACCGTGCTGCGAAAAAAGGCCGCGAACAGAGCATCTTCCGGCACATCGTCATCCATATAGTGGCCTTGCCCGGTCAGAAACCGTTGATCTTCGGTCCGTTTTACAGGTTGGCTTTTACCGAATTTCTCCACGGGGCACCCCTTCTGCACGATCTTTGGGCGAGCCTAGCCCGCGCGATTGGGATGTCCAGACGCAGGCCGGGAAATTCGTTTCCCTAGGCATCCAGTTGGGCTAGCCTGAGCCCTATGACCTGGACACATGATACCGTTTTCCCGTTCACCGCCCCCCTGACCACGGGGATTGAGACCACCCATGACGTTTACGTTGGCGGCGAAGGTCCCCCCATCATGATCCTGCAGGAATTGCCGGGGATCGGCACCGAGACGCTTGAACTTGCGCAGCGACTGAATGCGTCCGGTTTTCGGGTGTATCTGCCACATCTGTTTGGCACCTTTGGCAAAACAGAAACCGCAAAGAACTTTGCCCGCCTGTTTTGCGTCCGGCGTGAGATCAATATGTTTCTGAAAGGTCGCGAAAGCCCGATATCAGGATGGATGCGGGCGCTGACCCGCGACATCCGAGATCGCGAAGGCAGCAAGGGTGTGGGCGTTATCGGCATGTGTCTGACGGGCAGTTTCGCCCTGACCCTGATGGCCGAGGATGCGGTGCTGGGTGGCGTGGCCAGCCAGCCTGCCTTGCCGCTGCTGGGCGGTGACAAGCTGCATATGAGCAAACATGACATCGGTGAAGCCTCGTCAGGCATGACCGCGAAAGGCCCCGCCCTGGCCATGCGATATGCCGAAGACAAGATGTCGCCTCAGCGGTTGATGCATGCGCTGGAAAACGCGTTTGGTGGGCTGGTGCAAACGGTCGAATTCCCCGGAAAGGGTCATTCCCTGTTGACGCTGCATTTCCACGAACCTGCCTATCAGAAGGTCGACACGTATTTCAAAGCGCGCTTTGGGATGACCTGAGCGCATAGTCGCCCTTCCCCTTCCCGCAACCATTCGCTATTGCAGGCGCTGACCCGAATTTGTTGACGCAGGACGCATCCTATGGCGATGGAAAAGACATTCAACGCGGCTGACGCCGAGGCCCGTATCTATAAGGCCTGGGAACAGGCCGGAGCCTTCAAGGCAGGCGCGAACCGCTCACGCGACGAAAGCTTTACCATCATGATCCCGCCGCCCAATGTGACGGGCGCATTGCATGTGGGGCACGCGTTCAACAACACGCTTCAGGATGTTCTCATCCGCTGGCACCGGATGCGCGGGTTCGACACGCTGTGGCAGCCCGGTCAGGACCATGCGGGCATCGCCACGCAGATGCAGGTGGAAAAGATGCTGGCGGCGCAAGGCAACGAAGGTCGGCGGGAACTTGGGCGCGAGAAATTCCTTGAGAAAGTCTGGGAATGGAAGGGCGAATACGGCGGCACGATCATCGAACAGCTCAAGCGTCTGGGCGCCAGCTGCGACTGGTCGCGCAACGCTTTTACCATGGCGGGCGCGCCGGGTGACCCGCGCACAGGCCACGAGAACTCGGCGAACTTCCATGACGCGGTCATTAAAGTCTTCGTGGAGATGTACGAAAAAGGCCTGATCTATCGTGGCAAACGGCTGGTCAATTGGGACCCGCATTTCGAAACCGCGATCTCGGACCTTGAGGTCGAGAATATCGAAGTCGCCGGGCATATGTGGCACTTCAAGTACCCCTTGGCCGGTGGTGAGACATATGAGTATTTGGAAAAAGATGAAGATGGGAATGTGATTTTCCGTGAAGAACGGGATTACATCTCTATCGCAACGACGCGCCCCGAAACCATGTTGGGTGACGGCGCGGTTGCGGTTCATCCGTCAGATGAACGTTATGCGCCAATCATTGGGAAACTGTGTGAAATTCCGGTTGGCCCGAAAGAGCATCGCCGTCAGATTCCGATCATCATCGATGACTATCCCGACCCCGATTTTGGTTCGGGCGCGGTGAAGATCACCGGCGCGCATGACTTCAACGACAACATGGTCGCCAAGCGCGGCGGTATTCCGATGTATCGCCTGATGGACACGCGCGGCGCGATGCGGGCTGATGGCGCGCCTTACGCCGAAGAGGCCGACAAGGCGCAGGAATATGCCCGTGGTAAGGACTTCACCGAGAGCGAGATCGACGCGATCAACCTGATCCCCGATCACCTGCGCGGCCTCGACCGGTTTGAGGCGCGTGCCAAGGTCGTTGAAGAGATCACCGCCGACGGTCTGGCCGTGATGACGCGCGCGGACAATCCGGTTTTGGGCACCAAACTGGGTGAGGATGATGATCCCGCGGCGCTGGTGCCGCTGGTCGAGAGCAAACCGATCATGCAGCCCTTTGGCGACCGCTCGAAAGTGGTGATCGAGCCGATGTTCACCGACCAATGGTTCGTGGACGCCGAAAAGGTCGTTGGACCCGCTCTGGACGCAGTCAAGGATGGTACGGTCAAGATCATCCCCGAGTCGGGCGAGAAGACCTATTACCACTGGCTGGAAAACATCGAGCCCTGGTGCATTTCGCGTCAGCTGTGGTGGGGGCATCAGATACCTGTTTGGTATGGGCCGCGCGTAGTCGACATTTCCGACGAAGACGTAAATGGTTGGGAGTTCGACTACCTCAACCCAGTACATTTCTGTGCGCCGACGCTCGACGAAGCTAAGTCAAAGGCGATGGAGTATTACTGCGCAAACGCTGGACCGGATGCTAGATGGGTTGGCGAAGCACAGGACGCAGGCCATGCTCACGACATTGGCGACGAAGCTGGATACATGCTTCCCGTTGCTTTGTGGCGCGACCCCGACGTCCTCGACACATGGTTCTCCTCCGGCCTCTGGCCCATCGGCACGCTGGGCTGGCCCGAGCAGACCGAGGAGCTGGAACGCTACTTCCCCACGGACGTTCTGATCACCGGCTTCGACATCCTGTTCTTCTGGGTTGCCCGGATGATGATGATGCAGCTGGCCGTGGTCGATCAGATCCCGTTCCACACCGTCTACCTGCACCAGCTCGTCCGCGACGAGAAGGGCAAGAAGATGTCCAAGACCACCGGCAACGTCATCGACCCGCTTGAGATCGTGGACGAGTTCGGCGCCGACGCGCTGCGCTTTACCAACGCCTCGATGGCAGCAATTGGTGGCGTGCTGAAACTGTCCCGCGAACGCATCACCGGCTATCGCAACTTCGGCACCAAACTGTGGAACGCCGTCCGCTTTGCCGAGATGAACGAGGTCTTCACCGATGCCGTGCCGCAACTGGATGTCGTCGATCTGAAACCCAAGGCCGCCGTGAACCGCTGGATCATCGGCGAAACTGCCCGCGTGCGGGAAGAAGTCGACGCTGCATTGGAAAGCTATCGCTTCAACGACGCGGCGAACGGGCTTTACGCCTTTGTCTGGGGCAAGGTCTGCGACTGGTATGTGGAGCTGTCGAAACCGCTGCTGCAAGGCGATGATGCCGAGGCACAGGCCGAGACCCGCGCCACCATGCGCTGGGTTCTGGATCAGTGCATGGTGTTGCTGCACCCGATCATGCCCTTCGTCACCGAAGAACTCTGGGGCCTGACCGGCAGCCGCGCGAAAATGGTCGTCCACGCAGACTGGCCGACCTACGCCGCTGCCGACCTGATCGACCCGGATGCGGATCGTGAGATGAACTGGGTGATTTCGGTGATCGAAAACACCCGCTCGGCCCGCGCGCAGATGCGGGTTCCCGCTGGCCTCTATGTGCCGATGCTCGTGACCGAGATCGACGGCAATGGCCAAGCCGCTTGGGACCGCAATGAAGCGCTGATCAAACGACTGGCGCGGATCGATAGTCTGACAAAAGCAGATGAGTTGCCCAAAGGCACCATTTCGATCGCCGCACCCGGCGCATCCTTCGGCCTGCCGCTGGCGGATATCATCGATATCGGTGCCGAAAAGGAACGGCTGGAGAAAGCCAAGGGCAAGCTGGCTAAGGAACTCGGCGGTCTGCGCGGTCGTCTGAACAACCCGAAATTCGTGGCTTCGGCCCCGGAAGAGGTTGTGGCGGAAGCCAAAGCCAACCTCGCCGCGCGCGAAGAGGAAGAGGCAAAGCTGAACGAAGCGCTGGCCCGTCTGGCTGAAATCGCCTGATCTTCATCTTTTTCCAAGTACACAAATTCCAAACCCCGCCGCTTTTGCTGGCGGGGTTTTCTGTTCCCCTGACGCTTTTGACCTTGTTTCTGACAGCTTGCGATTGTTAGCAAGTGCGGGTGGCAGTTTCGAGGGCGTGATGGCGCAGACCTTTCCTCCGATGCAAACCGTCTCAACCGGGCTGGTAGTGGCGGTTGTGGGCTTTTTCAGTTCCTTCCCCATTGTCCTGCAGGGGTTGGGCGCGATGGGTGCGTCACCGTCCGAAGCCGCCTCGGGCCTGATGAGTGCGGCCATTGCCATGGGTCTGGCAGCCGTCGTTCTAAGCCTTTGGTACAGGCTGCCGATCAGCGTGGCGTGGTCAACGCCCGGTGTTGCCCTGCTGGCGGTCTCAGCGGCGCCAGCCGAGGGGTTCTCGGGCGCCATCGGAGCCTTCCTGTGTGCCGGTGCGCTGACAGTCATGGCCGGGCTGTGGAAGCCGTTGGGGCGGCTGGCCGCGGCAATCCCCACGACGCTGGCGCAGGCGATGCTGGCCGGGGTGCTGATGCCTCTTTGCATTCTACCTTTCAAAGCAGCGGTTGAGATACCCTGGCAGGCGCTGCCTGTGATCCTGACATGGTTCATTGCCGGACGGTTCAATCGACTATTTGCGGTTCCCGCTGCGGTCATCGCGGCAGCAATAGTCGTTATTCTCAACGCAGGGGGCGCAACGATCATGCCCGAGCGTCTGGTGGCGGCCCCGATCTGGACACCCCCGACATTCACACTGTCCTCGGCCATCGGGATCGGCGTGCCGCTGTTTATCGTTACGATGGCAACTCAGAACATCCCCGGCATCGCCGTCATGCGCAGCTTTGGCTATGCACCGGCTACAGGCAGGCTGTTTTCAGCCGTCGGCGGAGCCAGCCTTTTATCGGCTCCGTTCGGCGCACCCGCCACCTGCCTTGCCGCGATCACCGCTGCGATGTGCTCCAATGAAGACAGCCACCCTGACCCTGCCCTGCGCTATTGGTCCGCGATCATGGGCGGTGTGTTCTACTGCCTGTTCGGCGTCTTTGCCGTGGCGATCACAGGCTTTGCCGCCCATGCCGACCCGCTGTTGATGGGAACATTGGCAGGGGTTGCGCTGATCGGTGTGTTGGCCAATTCGATCTTTGCGGCGCTTGAAGTTCCAGCAGAGCGCGAAGCCGCGATGCTGACCTTTGCGATCACCGCCTCGGGGATCACGGTGTTTGGTCTTGGGGCAGCTGTCTGGGGTCTGCTGGCCGGTGGAATTGCCTATTTGGTATCGAACCGGGTGCGGTAATTGATTTTAGCGTTGCCCTGAACAGCCCACTCCAACCGGAAGAGCGCAGTACAGTTCTTGAGATGCAGATTGGTAATATACTCGGGGTCTGGCGGATCTTACTGCGTTATTCGCGAGGCACAAACGCCCGGCTAGAAACAGAAACTGAATTTCCGGACGGGTCTTTTGCGTTTGCGAACTGATAGCTGTCTGCCTGGTGAATTGCCCCGAACGTCAAACCTTTCCGTAACGCTTGAGCACAAAACGCCGGAACATCCACCACGTCGAACACCAGCTTAACGGCAGCCTGACCTTCGCGTGCGCCTCTGCCTGCTGGGTGTAACAGAAGACGCGCCCCGCTCGATCCGGGTTTCAACTCGATGATCCGGTCACCTTCTATCTGGCACGCCGTGTATCCAAAGTGAGTCTCGTAAAAGCGCACCGTCTGATCGATACGCTTTGTGTACAAAATTAGCCGCGTGAGGGGCGGTGAATTCATTTGAACTCGGGCGTGCGGCCCTGCATCTGCGCCATCACGACCTCCATCTGATCCGGCTTACCGATTAGTTCCACCTGCTCGGCGGATTCGGCTAGTAGAACTTCGGCGCGCGGTTCAGTTTCAGCAATGTCGATCAGCCGCTTGGCGGCCCGGATGGCCGAGGGACTTTGGTTCGCAATGTTTTCGGCCAGAGCCAATGCTTCGGTTTGCGGGTCATCCGAAAGCTTGGTGACCAATCCCCAGTCTGCGGCCTGCTGTGCACCGATCGGGCGCGCCGTGTAGGTCAACAGGCGCAGCACGTCAGAGCGGACAAGGTGCGGCAGCAGAAGCATCCCACCCATATCCGGGATAATGCCCCATTTCATCTCCATCACCGCCAGTTTGCTGTCCGGATGGGCGATGCGAATATCAGCGCCCAGCGCGATTTGCAGCCCCCCGCCATAAGCCGCGCCCTGAATGGCACAGATCACCGGAACCGGGACGCGTCGCCAGACCAGCGCAAGTTCCTGCATTTCATTAGCGTCTTCGTGGCTGCGAGCCATCAGCCATTCGGTGGGGTCCTTGTGGGCCACAGATGCAAAGCTGGCCATGTCCAGCCCGGCGCAAAAGCTTTTGCCTTCGCCTGATAACACCACCGCGCGGGCGTCCGAGGCGGCAACCTCTTGCCCGGCGGACAGGATCGCTTTGATCATGGCATCATCCAGCGCGTTCATCTTGTCACCACGGGTCAGTGTGACGTGAGCAATGTGGTCTTTGTATTCGACAGATACGCGCGCCATGCAGGCCTCCCAAAGCTTGTTTGTGCAATCATGCCCCAAAAGACGGGCTTAGTTCTACTGCGACGTCAGGGCATCTGGGCCACAGGCATTCGTCCGAACCAGGGCGAATCCAGCGTCATCACATAGAACTGGTCCCCGGCGATCTTGCCGCCGGTCGTAATGCCCAACCGACCATCGGGATCTTGCAATGTCTGAAGGATGGTCCCGTCCCCGTAGAATTGCACCATCATTCCACGATGGATAGCGGCTGGCCGGACCGTCGGCCCCAGCCGCCAAATGATTTTGCGCAGAAACGGGTACGGCATCAACGCCTCGGCCGGCACACGTGGGCTGGCAAAGGCCATCCAATACGTACCATCGCCCTGAGCTTCGATATTGTCCGGATAGCCTGGCAGATTGTCGAGTAGGACCTCTTGCTGACCCGCCTTTGGACCATTGAGCCAAAGCTTATGGACACGTGCCCGGCCAGTTTCGGCGACCAACAGAAAGTCCTCTTCCGGCGACAGCGCGACACCGTTCGTATAGACAAACCCTTCGGCGATCTTTTCTGTGGTTCCATCGGGGCTGTGTTTTGCGACATAGCCGGCGTTTGATTGCTCCCAAATTGTCATGACAGACGTCGGCTTTGTGCCGCCCATGGTTTCGGGATCGAACCGGTCGGATGAGTTCGAGAAATAGACCGTCCCATCCTGTGCCACGTCCAGTTGATTCGCATAGATGACCGGGGCGCCGTTGATATCCGAGACCACGGGTTCCAGCGTGCCCGGACCGCTCCAGCGCATCAGGCCCCGAAAGCTGTCGGCAATATACAGCGCACCGTCAGGGCCGGGTTTCAAGCCCAGTGGCCGCCCGCCCAATTGATCGATTTCAACCGGTTCTGCGCCGTCAATACGGTAAAGGACGCCGGACAGGCTGGTGGTGTAGATGCTGCCATCTGGCAGGACAGCGATATCTTCCGGGCCGATTTCTCCGCCCGGCAAAGAGATTAGGTCCAGCCGATCCAGAGCATTGTTCTCAGCGAAATCGCCAGTGAAACCTTGCGTTTCGGGCGGCTCGTACGCGATTGGTTCAACAGGGATGGGCCAGAACAACAGATAGGCAAGGCCGATGAGAATGAGACCGATGAAATAGCGCATGAAATCCTCTTTGTTTAATTGCCTGCACACTGGCGGCGAATGTCCGGGGGTGCAAGGCTTGCCCCGCCGCCCGCCTTACGATTAGGTGCGCGCATGACTGGTCCCCGATACACCCCGCTTGCCCAATCCCTTCCCGCAACCGTCCCTTTCGTGGGTCCTGAAACGCAGGAACGCCTGCGCGGATCGCGCTTTGATGCGCGGCTTGGCGCCAACGAAAGTGTTTTTGGCCCATCCCCACGGGCGATCGAAGCGATGCAGCAGGCAGCAGGTGAGATCTGGATGTATGGTGACCCCGAGAACCACGATCTACGCCATGCCCTGGCGGATCATCACGAGGTCACGCCCGACCACATCGTGGTGGGCGAAGGGATCGATGGATTGCTGGGGTATCTGGTGCGTCTGGTCGTGGGTCCGGGGGATCCGGTCGTAACCTCGGACGGTGCTTACCCGACCTTCAACTATCACGTCGCAGGATTTGGCGGGATTTTGCACAAAGTTCCCTATTCCGATGACCAAGAGGACCCCACTGCGCTGATTGCCAAAGCCGCTGAGGTTGGCGCCAAACTGGTTTACCTAGCAAATCCGGACAACCCCATGGGCAGCTGGCATCGCGGGGCGGACATCGTGGCGGCGTTGGACGCTTTGCCCGAGGGCTGCCTGATGGTGCTGGACGAAGCCTATGTAGAATGCGCCCCGGACGGCACTGCGGCACCGGTCGCTGCGGATGATCTCCGCGTGATCCGAATGCGCACCTTTTCAAAAGGTTACGGTATGGCGGGTGCTCGGGTCGGTTATGCCCTTGGCGCGCCGAGCTTGATTTCGGCTTTCAATAAGGTGCGCAATCATTTCGGGATGAACCGTGCGGCACAGACAGGTGCGTTGGCGGCATTGCGCGATCAGACCTGGCTGGCCGACGTGCAGCAGAAGATCGGCCAGGCGCGTAGGCGGATTGGTAAGATTGCCGAGGAGAACGGTTTACAGCCTTTGCCTTCGGCCACCAATTTCGTTGCCATCGACTGTGGACGAGATGGGGTGTTTGCCAAGGCTGTTTTAGATGCGCTGGTCGCGCAGGGCGTCTTTGTGCGAATGCCGTTTGCGGCCCCTCAAAACCGCTGCATTCGGGTGAGCTGTGGCACTGAGGCGGATTTGGATGCTTTTGCAGCTGCGCTGCCGGTGGCGCTGTCCGTGGCCGCCGGCAACGCCTGAGTAATGACGGTTAAGGGGGCTGTCTGCCCCCTCTTGGCCTTAAGGCCAATTCACCCCCGAGGATATTTGTAGCCAGATGAAGCGGGGGCGGGTCTTTACTTCCCGCTAGATTTGTCCCGCCAACACGGCCGCAGCGGCATCCAGTGCGCCTGAGCCCCGTGGGATGTTCAGTGCAGCCATGGCCGTTTCAACGCCGCCCAGCATGGCCATAGTCATCTGCCCGTTTACATGGCCCATATGGCCCAGGCGGAAACACCCTGCGGCATCCGCCATACCAAGGCCGATCCCCAACGTTAGACCCAACTGATTTTCAGTGAAGTCGCGCAGGGAGGTCCCGCGTTCTTCGGTCAGACGCAGGGATGTGACAGCATGGCTGCGATATTCGCGGTCAGTGACATTGAGCTGCAATGCCCCCTCGCCAGACCAGATTTCGCAAGCTGTCCAGACCGCAGCGGCCAGATGTTCGTGTCGGGACCAGACATTCTCGATCCCTTCTGCACCGATCATATCCAATGCGGCGCGTAGCCCGTACAAGTGGTGGGTCGGAGCGGTTCCATTGAAATACTGGTAGAACAGTTCGGGATTGGCGCGCGGCTGCCAGTCCCAATATTGCGACACGCGCGGCATCGCCGCCCGTTTGGCCTGTGCCTTATCGTTGAAAAAGACAAATCCGACACCGGGCGGGGTCATCAACCCCTTCTGGCAGGCTGTGACCATAACATCGACGCCCCAGGCGTCCATTTCGAACCGCTCGCAACCCAGCGAGGCAATGCAATCGGCCATCAAAAGCGCAGGATGATCCAGATCATCCAGCAGAGCACGCAACGCGGGAATGTTGTTACGGATTGAACTGGATGTGTCCACATGCACCGCAAGCACGGCTTTGATCTGGCGGTGTGTGTCGGCCCGAAGCGCCTCGGCGATGCGGTCAAAATCCCACGGGGAAGCGGTACCGAAATCCAGTATCTCGACCTCGGCGCCGATGCCTTTGGCCATCTCGGCCCAACCATGGGTGAAGCGGCCCGAGGCCGGGGCCAGAACGGTTTCACCGGGGGCGATCACGTTGGATAGCGCGGCCTCCCACGTGCCGTGACCGTTGGCAATGTAGATCGCCACATCACACTGCGTGCGGGCAACCTGACGCAGATCGGCGGTCAGGGCGGGCATCATCTCGATCAATGCGCCATCATAGATGTTGGGGGACGGGCGGTGCATCGCCTGCAAGACGGCGTCGGGCATGACCGAGGGCCCGGGAATGGCCAGATACTCGCGCCCCTGCGCGAGAGTGGTTTTGTTTGTCATGAGGTCAACCTGTTTGAATTGAGCCCTACCCTAGCGTCGCTAAAGGCGGCGTCAATCCGTCAGCTTTGACGCCTCACGCGCCAGCGATTCTATACCCGCCCAGTCACCACCTTCGACCATCTGTTTGGGCGCGACCCAACTGCCTCCGGCGCAAACCACGTTCGACAAGGTCAGATAGTCGCGCGCGTTCGATGGTGATACGCCACCGGTTGGGCAGAAGCTGATCTGCGGCAGCGGTGCGCTAATCGCTTTCAGCGCGGGCGCGCCACCTGAAGCTTCGGCTGGGAAAAACTTCAGCATGTCATAGCCAAGTTCGAGCAGGCGCATGGCTTCGCTGGCGGTAGCAGCGCCCGGCAGCAAGGGCAAGCCTTCAGCCTCACAGGCCGCAATCAGCGCGTCTGTGGCACCGGGCGAGACGCCAAACTGAGCGCCCGCCTCTTTGGCGGCACGGACATCTTCGGGCGTGATCAGCGTGCCTGCGCCAACAACTCCCCCCGGAACCTGCGACATCGCGCGAATAGCGTCGAGCGCAGCGGGTGTGCGCAGCGTAACTTCGAGCGCGGGCAGGCCACCGGCGACCAATGCCTCGGCTAGCGGACGCGCTTGGGATGCATCATCGACCACAAGGACCGGAACGATAGGTGCAAGGGCACAGATTTCGCGAGTGCGTTGGGTTTTGTCAGACATGAGGCTCAGGCTCCGAATATGCTGGCACCGTTATCGGCCGAGCCGACGGCGTTGCGGAAAGGGGTGAACAGGTCTCGCCCGATGCCGTGCTGATTTGCCGACAGATCGGCGGTCGCAGGAGCTCGGTCCAAAGCCCCTTCGGTGAGGATTTCAAGCTCGCCGTTCACGGCATCAACACGCAACAGATCACCGTCTTGTAGATAGGCGATCGGCCCCCCATCCAAAGCCTCGGGACAGACATGGATCGCGGCAGGAACCTTGCCGGACGCGCCCGACATGCGGCCATCGGTAACCAGAGCCACCTTTTGCCCCCTGCCCTGAAGAATCGACAGGATCGGTGTCAACGAATGCAGCTCGGGCATGCCGTTGGCCTTGGGGCCCTGGAACCGGACGACTACGATTACATCATCGGTGAATTCTCCAGCCTTGAACGCGGCCTTGACTTCAACTTGATCGTGGAAGACGCGGACAGGTGCTTCGACAACCTGGTGTTCAGGGGCGACGGCCGAGACTTTCATCACACCAGTTCCCAGATTGCCGGTCAGGCGCGACAGGCCTCCGGTTGGCTGGAACGGGTCTTTGGCCGGGCGGATAATCTTTTCATTCAAGCTGTGACCTGCGCCATCCTGCCAGACCAGTTCACCTTCGATCAGCTTGGGTTCTTGGGTGTAATTGTGCAGGCCCTGCCCGGCGACCGTCAGCGTGTCGGGATGCAGCAAGCCATCTTCGAGAAGCGTTCCGATTGTGTACCCCAGCCCACCTGCTGCATGAAAATGGTTCACGTCGGCCAGACCATTGGGATAAACCCGCGCCACCAGCGGTACGACCGCTGAAATGTCGGAAAAATCTTGCCAATCCAGCACGATACCACCTGCCCGCGCCATGGCGATGAGGTGGATGAGCAAGTTGGTTGAACCGCCCGTAGCCATCAAACCCACGATACCGTTTACAAAGGCACGTTCATCCAAGACTTGGTAAACCGGGGTATAGCTGTTGCCCAGCGCGCTGAGGGACAATGCACGGCGAGCGCCTTCCTCGGTCAGTGCATCACGCAGGGGCGTGTTGGGATTGATGAAGCTGGAGCCCGGCAGGTGTAGACCCATGAACTCCATCAGCATCTGGTTGGTGTTGGCAGTGCCGTAGAACGTACACGTGCCAGGGCCGTGATAAGCGGCCATTTCCGCGGCCATCAATTCCTCTCGGCCGATCTCACCTGCCGCGAATTTTTGGCGGATCTTGGCCTTTTCATCGTTTGGCAGTCCGCTGGTCATCGGGCCAGCGGGCAGGAAAACGGCAGGCAGATGACCAAAGGCCTGAGCGCCGATCACCAGTCCGGGCACGATTTTGTCGCAGACACCGAGGAACACGGCAGCATCATAGGTGTTGTGACTAAGTGCGACACCAGTGGCCAGAGCGATCACATCGCGGGAGAACAGGGAAAGCTCCATCCCCGCCTCGCCCTGCGTGACGCCATCGCACATGGCGGGCACACCGCCTGCGACCTGCGCTGTGCCTCCGGCGGCCCGAATCGCATCGCGGATCAGACCAGGGTAGCGTTCAAAGGGCTGATGTGCCGAGAGCATATCGTTATAGGCCGTTACAATGCCCAGATTTCCTGCAGTGCCGGTCGCCATCGACTGCTGATCTTCGCCCGCGCCAGCATAGGCATGGGCCTGACCACTGCAGGACAGATGCGCGCGCGCAGGGCCTTTTGACTTGGCCTGTTCCATCCGCTCCAGATGCGGACCGCGTGAGGGCCCGCTGCGGTCGATAATCCTCTGGGTGACGTCGGTAATGACTGAATGAACCATGATTACCCTCCGATCTGGCGCCAGCGGCGACCATCGCGATGCATCAGCATCAGTGCTTCTTCCGGGCCAGAGCTGCCCTGATCATAGCGGGACGGGCGGTCGCCGCGCTCTTCCCAACCATGAATGATGGGATCGACCCAGGCCCAGGCGGCTTCGGCCTCATCCCCGCGCATGAACAGGGTCTGGTCGCCACGGATCACGTCCATGATCAGGCGTTCATAGGCATCGGGGGATTGCGAGTCGTTACCCAGCGCGTCGGCAAAGCTCATGTCCAGCGCAACGTCGGACAGGCGGAACCCGCCCTGCCCGGGTTCTTTGATAGTGGTGCGTAGGGTGATACCTTCGTCCGGTTGCAGTCGGATCACCAGCACGTTGCCATGCAATGGACCGACATTGGGAAAGATCGTGTGAGGTGGGTCGCGGAAGAACACCGCAATCTCGGATTCGCGGGCGCGCAGGCGCTTGCCGGTGCGCAGATAAAACGGCACCCCGGCCCAACGCCAGTTGCCCACATGAACCTTGAGCGCGATGTAACTCTCGGTGCGACTAGCCGGGTCGCCGACATGATCAACATACCCGCCTTCGCCGTTATCGGCCCGGTATTGCCCGCGGGCGATGTCAGCTTGCGCCACGGGTTCCAGCGCTTCGATCACCTTGACCTTTTCATCCCGAACCGCATTCGAGGAGAACTTAGAGGGCGGTTCCATCGCCGTCAGACATAACAGCTGCACAAGGTGGTTCTGAATCATGTCCCGCATCGCGCCGGACTGGTCGTAATACGACCCCCGCCCTTCGACACCTACGGTTTCGGCCACGGTGATCTGAACATGGTCGACATGGGTCGAATTCCACAATGGTTCAAACAGGGAATTGGCAAAACGCAGCGCCATCAAGTTCTGCACGGTTTCCTTGCCCAGATAATGATCAATCCGGTAAATCTGATGCTCCTCGAAACAGGCCCGTAACCCTTCGTTCAAGGCCTTGGCCGAGGCCAGGTCATGCCCAAATGGTTTTTCAACAACGATACGGCTTTCCGGTGTGGCCATTCCGTGATCATTCAGACGTTGGGCAATGCCGGAAAACAGGCTGGGGCCGACCGACAAGTAAAAGGCCCGAACGGCATCGTCGCGAAGCGATTTACCAAGGGCCCTCCATCCTGCATCACCAAGCGCATCGACTGGTACATATTCAACCTGTTTCAAGAACCGATCGAGAGTATCTTTTTTAAAACTCGGCGCAAACTTTTGCATCGAAGCCCGCAACAGATCGCGGAACCCGTCGCTGTCCATGTCAGACCTTGCGGTGCCGATGATACGCGCCTTGTCCGGCATCTGCCCCACTTCAAAGCGGTGATACAGGCCGGGCAGGATCTTGCGTTGCGCCAAATCGCCGGTTGCGCCGAACAATACCAGATCGAACGGATCTACCGGAATTACGCGTGAAACCATCGCCAGGCTCCTTTTGAGGTCACTGCGGTCAGCTTACCACGGTGTTTGCACTGGTGCGAAACACACAAAGCAAGCCATGTTATCGCTAACATTCACTGCGTAAATAGAAAGTAGAGGCGCAAAAATCAAGCACAGTTTCGCGGATGATGCTGTTTTCCAGATCAGGCCTGATTGCGCAGCCACTCCATTACGGCAGGTCGAACGGATTGCTCACCGCGATGGCGAGCATCGGCAATGATCTTGCGGACCTCTTGCAAGTTCGACCGCAAAAGCAAGCTTTTGACTGGACCAATAGACGCTGGGCGCATTGACAGTGAGCGAATGCCCATTGCGGCCAGACACAACGCCTCAACCGGTCGACCAGCGTCTTCGCCGCAAAAACTGAGCGGAGTGTCTGAGATTTCGCAGCGTTCGACAACGCGTTCAATGAAGCTGAGGAAGCTGACATTGAGCGTGTCATAGCGGCGGCGCACCAATTCGTTTTCGCGATCGGCTGCGAAGAAAAACTGCTTTAGATCGTTGCCGCCAATGGAAATGAAATCCACCTCATCAAAAAACTTCTGCGGCGCAAAGCCCAATGAGGGTGTTTCCAACATCGCGCCGACCTCAAGCGTTTCCGGAAGCGCATGACCCAGTCGCTTTTCGCGTTCAATGGTCTTGTTGACCTCCCATCGGGCCTCGCGAAATTCATCTGCCTGCGCCACAAACGGAAACATGATGGTCAGCGGACGGCCGTTTGCCGCGCGCAGCAATGCCTGCAATTGCATCCGCATCACGCCGCGTTTGTCCAGACCGACGCGGATCGCACGCCAGCCCAAAGCTGGGTTCGGCTCGGCCACGTGCTTCATGTAGGGCAGAACCTTGTCAGACCCGATATCCAACGTGCGGAAGACCACACGTTTTTCCCCTGCCGCGTCCAGAACACGTTGATATTGCGTCACAAGTTCGGAACGCTTGGGCATCTTATTGCGCACCAGGAACTGCAGCTCGGTCCGGAACAATCCGACCCCTTCGGCCCCTGATGTTTCAAGAGACGGCAGATCGGCCATCAACCCGGCGTTCATGACCATGTTGATCCGTGATCCATCCTGCGTGACCGTTGGCGTTTCCCGGATCGAGGCATAGCGTTCCTGCGCCTTGGCCTGCATGGCGATCTTGTCGCGAAAGGCACTGACCACGGTATCCTCAGGCCGCAGATGCACAACTCCCTGATCACCATCGACCAGAACATGATCCCCGTTCAGGGCTTCGGTCGTGATCCGGCCCACATGCACCACCAGCGGAATCGCCAGCGCGCGGGCCACAATGGTCGCATGACTGCCGACTGAGCCTTCTTCAAGCACGATCCCTTTGAGCGAGCGGCCATATTCCAGCAAATCTCCAGGGCCGATGTTTCGCGCGATCAGGATCGGGTCTGGCGGCAAGTCGGCACTGTCAGTCTTGCCCTGCCCTGTCAGAATGCGCAGAAGCCGATTGCTGAGGTCATCCAGATCGGCCAAGCGCTCGCGCAGGTAAGGATCTGTAACCTGTCCCATGCGGGCACGCGCCTGAGACTGTTCCTTTTCCACCGCAGCCTCAGCGCTAAGGCCAAGCGCAATGTCCTCTTCCATTCGGCGCATCCAGCCTTTGGAATTAGCGAACATACGATAAGCTTCCAGAACCTTCAGTTGGTCCTTGTCGCCCCCTTGAGAAATTTCCAGCATCTTGTCGACGCCAACACGCAGTTCCTCGACCGCCTCGGTCAAACGTTCGCGTTCACGATGGGGATCTTCGGCAATGGGATTGGTGACAACGACGCGCGGTTCGTGCAGCCAGACATGGCCTTCGGCCGATCCTTCCTGTGCCGGGCCACCGCGCAACAAGACAGATTGCTGGTGAAGGGGCGACAAAGCTGCACCCTCACCAACAAAAGCGCCCAGTTCGGCCATTTCGGCCAGGACCATGGCAACCACTTCTAATGCGTAAATCTCATCGGCAGTAAACTCGCGCGCTTCACGTGATTGAACGACAAGAACGCCCAGCTTCTGACCCAGACGCTGTACCGGCACACCAAGGAAAGACGAATACCGTTCCTCACCGGTCTCAGGCATGAAACGAAACCCCTTGGCCGACGGTGCATCGGCCGTGTTGACCACTTTGCCGGACTTGGCGACACGACCCACAAGCCCTTCGCCCAGACGCAAGCGGGTTTTGTGCACCGATTCCGGAGACAGGCCCTCGGTCGCGCATAGTTCGAGCGTGTCTTCGTCACGGAACAGATAAATCGAGCAGACTTCGCGTTGAATGCTGTCGGCAATCAGATGCGTTATCCGGTCAAGCCGTTCCTGACCGGCGGCTTCGCTCGCCATCTCTTCGCGTAACCGCCCAAGCAGCTTGCGGGATTCTGTTTCGGTGCCGTCCACCATGGCCCAACCAATTTAGTGTGTTAGGCGAGATCCTTGGCTGAGATGCTCAGGCCGCCTTGTCCAGTTCAAAGGCATCATGCAGTGCCTGAACCGCAAGTTCCATGTATTTCCGATCCACTAGGACGGAAATTTTTATCTCAGAGGTTGTAATGACCTTAATGTTAATACCCTCATCCGAGAGCACCTTGAACATTTTCGCCGCCACACCTGATTGCGAGCGCATGCCAATGCCCACAACCGAGACCTTGCAGACATCTTCGTCGGCAACCAGTTCGGCAAAATTCAACTCGCCGCTGTCCTTGATACCTGTTAGCGCCTGCTCTGCCCGTACCACCTGATCAGTCGGGCAGGAAAAGGTCATATCAGTGCGCCCTTCGTCCGAGATGTTCTGCACGATCATGTCCACATTGACGCCCGCATCGCTGAGCGCCGTAAAAATGATCGAAGCGATGCCCGGACGGTCGGCCACCGACACGGCGGTCATTTTGGCTTCGTCGCGGGAATAGGCCACACCGGCCACAACATTGGATTCCATAATATCCTCCTCGTCGCAGACCAGTGTCCCGGCCTCATCGGATTGTTCTTCAAAACTTGAAAGAACACGCAGTTTCACCTTGTTGCGCATCGCAAGTTCGACAGAGCGGGTCTGCAGCACTTTGGCCCCCAGCGAGGCCAGTTCGAGCATTTCTTCGAATGCGATCCGGTCCAGCTTGCGGGCCTTTTCGCAGATGCGCGGGTCCGTGGTATAGACGCCATCCACATCGGTATAGATATCGCAACGATCGGCCCCAAATGCGGCCGCAAACGCGACGGCTGTGGTGTCCGACCCACCCCGGCCCAGCGTGGTGATACGGCCTTCGGGGCTGAGACCCTGAAAACCGGCCACCACAGCCACCTTCATGCCTTCGTCGAATTTCTGGCTGATATTCTCCGTCGGAATTTCTTCGATCCGCGCCTGGCTGTGAGCGCTGGTGGTCAGTAACGGTACCTGCCAGCCTTGCCAGCTGCGTGCGGGCACGTCCATCTCCTGAAGCGTCAGAGCCATCAGACCGGCGGTCACGTTTTCGCCCGAAGATACGACCGCATCATATTCGCGCGCGTCGAACAAGGGTGATGTTTCGTTTACCCATCCCACTAGCTCGTTCGTCTTGCCCGACATCGCCGAAACGATGACGATAACGTCATATCCCTTGGCCACTTCGACGCCAACGCGTTTGGCCGCGCGGCGGATGCGGTCAAGATTGGCAACCGATGTGCCACCGAATTTCATCACGAGTACGGGCATGGGGGCAAGTGTCTCCGCGCCTTGGATTTCTGGTCCCGTGCGTCTTATGCGAGGGGACCCGCAAGGGCAAGGGCGCAAACAGGGCCCGCCTGCAGCGCAGGGCCGCTTTACAATGTGTTGGCGCAGTGCCAGCCTGTCAGCAACAGTTGTTCCAAGAGGTTATTCATGTATCGCTTAGCTATCGCCTTTGCCCTCATCTCGTCCCCTGTCCTGGCGCAGGTTGCAACGCAGGCTGGAACCGACGGTCAAAATGCGTTGGGGACCGTGCCTTGCGCCGCCAAAACAGGCGATCCGTTGCAAAGCTGTAACGCAGAGCTGCGTCGACGCGATGACGGCACAGCGACACTGGCCGTGGCCATTGGAAATGGCGACGTGCGAAACATCTACTTCACTGACGGCGTGCCGGATTCCAGCAGCTCGACCTCACAGCTCACTTATGAGACCCGCGGCGATCTGCTGGTGATTTTCATCGAACCGGGTGAGGTTTATGAAATCCCCAAAGCGGCGCTGAACACTCAGTAAGCGTGCGGTTGCCCGTCATAGGTTTCAAAGCAACCCGTGGCATCCAAGGATAAGGCGTCAAAACGATCGATCAGACCTGTTGCAGCCTGATCGACATTGATGGCAGCAGCTGATCCACCCATGTCCGTTTGTACCCAGCCCGGGTGATAGATGCCCACGGCGATCCCGTCATTTTTGAGATCGGCAGCCAAATTGCGCCCCAGATTCAAAACCGCCGCCTTGGATGCACGGTAGATATAGCTCCCGCCTGGTGCGCGGGTATGCGATGCCATCTGCGAGGAAATAATCGCTATTTTTCCCTGCGCGGCGCGCAAGTTGGGCAGTAGGGACTGAACCGTCAGAAACACCCCCGTAACATTGACCGCAAAGCTTTCGGCCCACATATCTGCCGGATAGCCGTCGATGCTTTGGCCTTTGTCCAGATAAACACCGGCATTGCAGATCAACAGATCGATGGGTTGCCCCTTCAATTGTCCTGCCATAGCCGCTTGCAGTTGAGGGTTTGAGACGTCCAGCCGAACCTGTGCACTTTCATCGCGCGCTGTTCCTGTCACGTCGTCGCCGCGATCACGAAACCGATCTGCCAAGGCCAGCCCGATTCCACGATTGGCCCCGGTGATCACGATATGCATGGCTTAATTTGTCTTCCTACTGGGTACAAACGGAAGCGGAGCAACCGGCACGCCATCTTCCACCAATGCTTTGGCATCTTCGGGCTTGGCTTCACCATAGATTGCGCGATCAGGCGCTTCGCCCAGATGAATCTTACGCGCCTCACTGGCAAAATCCTTGCCGACGTAATCCGAGTTCTCTTCCACCTTGCGCCGCAGCTCGGCCAGAACTTTTTCAACGTCAGGCGCGGGTGTGGCCACAGCAATGTCGCCTGACGGCGGTGACGCGGACTCGAGTTGGGTCTTTTCCGCACGCGCCGGGCGGACGCGCGGTGTCATGATGGCTTTTTCAACCTCATCCGACCCGCAAATCGCGCAGGTCACCATGCCCGCTGCTGCGAGTTTGTCGAAGGCTTCAGCCGATTGAAACCAACTGTCAAATGTATGGCCGTCAGTGCATTTTAATGCGTATTGAATCATTGTCTTTCCAAAACACCGGTTGGCGAATAGATACCGACCGGCTTGGCAATATCAAGACATCCTATTGTCTCATCAGTGCAAAAATCGGGTAAAATTTCGTAAGATGGCTGCAAGATCCGGTGATCGAACCTTTGATGCCGCTTTCTTAGGCGAGCACCATTTGCGACTGCGTTCCGTTTTTTCCGGATAACTCGGTGCCAAAGAGCGCACATATAGCGGAAACACATCCACCACGCATAGTACGATCCCCTGACCTGGACGTTGCTTAAGATACGTGAACTGGCCCAGTTTGTCTGAACTGCATTTGCCTTCTACTCCGGCCTCCTCCCATGCTTCCTTTGCTGCTGTTTCCGCTGGGGTCAGGCCGTTGATCAACCAGCCTTTGGGGACAATCCAGCGACGCGACCGTCTTGTGGTGATCAACAAAACCTCGGTGCGACCACGCTCGATCCGATAACACAAAGCGGCCGATTGCGGCAGAACAGGGCATTTCCTGTTCCCGTGCAGTGCATTTGGCAGAAGCCGTGCATTCATCGCGCCGACACGCCCTTCAATTGGATTCTTTACCTGTTTGCCGGGCCACTTTTGTTGTTCATATTTTGCGGCCGACTACACATTGCATACCATATGATGCGTTTATAGCCAAGTTCGGCCGCCTAAGCAGCTCTGGATCACATGCGGGCAGACAATTTTCGAACCAGTTCGTCATGTGGAATGTCGGCATCAATTGCCAAACGTCGCAGGCCAAAATGGACATGGGCAATCTGTTGATAGTAGCGTGCGTAAACAAAATTGGTTCCGCCTCCGGCCAGCGCCCCTAACACAGGGATGGATTGCGCCGCCAGTTTTTGCCCCAGTACAACTGAAAGCCGCGGTGCGACAGCAGCAATCAGCCTTTGCATCGCCGGGCCGGTCAGTGTGAGGCGCACAGAGAAAAAGCCCAAATCTGCGCCATCATCGTAAGACAACGGGCCAGCGGCGGACAAAACCCGAACGCAATCGAACTTCACGTTTTCCTCTGCTGGATCAAATCCTTCGCGCGCAGCAGCACCCTGGATCGAGCGCAACAGCATGGTCGTTGTTGCAGGCAGTTCAACCAGCGCCGTGGAAACCCCACCCAAGCCCCCGGCCGCACCCATTGCGGTTGTTACAGCGGTGTTGACCCAGGGTTTTTGATCAGGAACCGCCCGTCGCGATCCCTGAGCTGCGTGAATAGCCGCCCACAACGCATGCTCAGTCGCCCCGGTCAGGCCTTGCCGCACCGGATCCGGCAATTGGTCGAG
Source organism: uncultured Ruegeria sp. (assembly GCF_947489545.1). Taxonomy (NCBI): domain Bacteria; kingdom Pseudomonadati; phylum Pseudomonadota; class Alphaproteobacteria; order Rhodobacterales; family Roseobacteraceae; genus Ruegeria; species uncultured Ruegeria sp. Next base: position 95,313 of record NZ_CANLDZ010000014.1, read on the forward strand.
CAGCGATTCTGCTGACCCGCCCAGCTTGTTCAACAGTTTGACACCAGTTCCACCGGCCGAACGATAGTGATCCGCCAACCGGTCAAGCTCCGCCTCGGCATCCACTTTTTCGACAAGAACCATATCGTGCATCTGTGCCCTCCTGCCGGTTAAACATTGGCATTTAGCACCTTCGTTTCAATAGGTCATTGGGTCCAGCGCTTAACCGCACCGCGGACATCGGCCCAGACGCCGGGGATCAATTCCATGCCCAGAACACGGTCGGGGTTGGTCGGCGGTGGCATTTGAACCCCCTGCAACGGTATAAACCCAAATCGCTTGTAGTAGGGCGCATCCCCCACCAACATGACCCTTTGCCAGCCTTTGGCACGACCGGCCTCGACCCCGGCATGGATTAGATAACCACCCAAGCCTTCGCCTTGATGGGTAGGGTGAACGGCAACCGGGCCCAGCAGTAATGCATCATGTTCACCGACATGGACAGGCCAGAAGCGGATGGCGCCAGCCAGAATGCCCTGCCCGTCGCGCGCGACCAGAGACAGGCCCGCCACAGCGGGCACATCATCGCGCAGGCGGTACGAGGACAGCGCCTCGCGCCCAGGGGCGAAGCACAGGTCATAGAGCGCTTCGACCTCCCACCAATCATCCGGCTCTTCCGGTCTGATCCTGAACTGCTGCAACCTGCCCTCTTTTCCTTACTGGAATTCGCCCTAGCACTTCGGTACGCCTTGGGCAAACGCTTGGAGATCAGATGTTCTATCGCCCCGAAGACGGTCACGGTTTGCCGCACAATCCGTTCAACGCCATTATCACGCCACGCCCGATTGGCTGGATCTCGTCCCGCGATGCGGATGGGGTCAATAACCTGGCACCGTATTCGTTTTTCAATGGGGTCGCCTACACACCACCGCAAGTGATGTTCGCATCTACCGGAACCAAGCACGATCAAGATGGCGGCAAGGACAGTATCGCCAATATCGAAGCAACAGGAGTGTTTTGCGTCAACGTCGTGGGATATGCCCATCGGGATGCGATGAATGCCAGCTCTGCGGGGGTGGCGAAGCATGTCGATGAGTTTGATCATGCCGGTCTGGTCCCCGTTGAATGCGAAACCATCCCCTGTGCCCGCATCCAAGGCGCCCCGGCGTCGTTGGAATGCAAGCTGACCCAGATCGTGACATTGCAGGGTGAGGCCAACCGGGTGGTTTTTGGGCAAGTGACCGGTGTGCATCTGCATGACGACCACATGCGCGACGGCAAATTCGACGTCACCTCGTTCCGGCCTCTGGCACGGTTGGGGTATCGGGACTATTCTGTAGTGAACGAGTTGTTCAGCCTTTCGAGGCCTGACGACTGATGCCGCTACCTGATCCCAAACGCCGGTACCCGATTACGCTGCCCGATGGCTCCGATCACAAGGGCACGGTCTTTCTGTCCCAAGCGATAGATCATCCCTGTTTTGAGGCCGGGGCCTATAGCTATGCCTCGGATTTTGATGCGCCTGAGGATTGGGCCACGCGGCTCGCCCCCTACCTGTTTCCCTTTTCGCGGGAAAAGCTGGTGCTGGGCAAGTTCTGCCAGATCGCACATGGCGTCCGGTTCATCACCGCTTCGGCCAATCACGCTATGGACGGGCTGAGCTGTTTTCCGTTTCAGGTCTTTGATCCGGACCACATGTCTGGGTTTCAACCCGATACACGCGATACGGTTGTCGGACATGACGTCTGGATTGGATATGGCGCACTGATTCTGCCAGGGGCGCAGATCGGCACTGGTGCGATCATCGGCGCTGGTTCAGTGGTACGGGGCGCTATTCCGCCCTATGCAATTGTCACCGGCAACCCGGCCGAGATAAGCAGGCTTCGGTTTGAAGATGATACAATCGATGCCCTGTTGGCGCTTGAGTGGTGGGATTGGCCACCCGAGATCATCACCAAAGCCGAAAATGCCTTGATGGCCGGGGATATTCGCGCCCTGGAAAACATCGCACCTAAATAAAAAGACGGCCAAATCGGCCGCCTTTCAAAACTCAGTGCCCGCCCAGAATGCCGGTTCTGACGGAATAGTCGACGGCCAACTCGTAATCCGGGTCATCGTCACTGTCGACCATCAGGTGCCCGGCCTTGTTCAGCAGCTTGTGGCAATCCCGACTGAGGTGTCGCAGCATGACGCGTTTGCCAGCAGCTTCATATTTACCCGCGATATTCTCGATCGCCTGCAAAGCCGATTGATCGACCACGCGGCTGGCCGCAAAATCAATAATGACGGTTTCAGGATCGTTTGATACGTCGAAGATTTCCAAAAAGCCTTCGGACGAGCCAAAGAACAGCGGGCCTTGGATCTCGTATACTTTGGCACCCTTTTCGGTCTCGGATTCACGGGTGATCGCGTGGATGCGTTTCGCGTTGTTCCAGGCATAGGCCAGTGCCGAGACGATCACGCCAACCACAACAGCGACCGCGAGGTCCTCCATCACGGTGACAACCGTCACCAGAACGATCACAAACGCGTCGGTCAGCGGCACCTTGCGCATGATGTTGAACGAGTTCCAGGCGAAGGTGCCAATCACAACCATGAACATCACACCGACAAGAGCAGCCAGTGGGATTTGTTCGATCAACGGTGCGGCGAACAGGATGAATATCAGCAAGAACATGGCTGCAGCGATCCCGGCCACCCTTGTGCGTCCACCGGATTTCACGTTGATCATAGACTGACCGATCATTGCGCAACCGCCCATACCGCCAAAGAAACCAGTGGTCACGTTAGCAACACCCTGCGCGATACATTCCTGCGACGCCCCACCCCGCTTGCCCGTGATCTCACCTACAAGGTTCAGCGTCAGCAGCGATTCAATCAAGCCAATCGCGGCCAGAATGACGGCATATGGCAGGATGATCTCAAACGTTTGCCAGTTCAGTGGAACCATCGGGATGTGGAACATCGGCAATCCACCTTCGATTGAGGCCAGATCGCCAACACGCGGCACGTTCAGGCCAAAACCGATCACCAGCGCTGCGACCACGACGATCCCGGCCAGCGGTGCCGGAATAACGCGTGTGACGCGCGGCATCACCCAGATCACGGCCATGGTCAAACCGACAAGGCCCAGCATGGTATATAGCTGCAGACCCGAAAGCCACTCGCCCCCACTCATGCCATGACCGGTGTTTTCCATGGTGCCCGGGACTTTGAACTGCCCCATCTGGGCTAGAAAAATCACAATCGCCAGACCGTTCACAAAGCCCAGCATCACCGGATGCGGCACCAATCGGATGAACCGCCCCCAATGCATCGCGCCTGCGATGACTTGCAAAATACCCATCAAAACAACTGTCGCGAACAGGTACTCGACCCCGTGCTGCGCGACCAGCGCCACCATCACCACCGCCAGCGCCCCAGTCGCGCCCGAAATCATGCCCGGGCGGCCACCGATCAGTGCTGTGATCAGCCCCACCAGAAACGCCGCATAGAGGCCGACCAGTGGGTGGACGCCTGCGACGAAGGCAAAAGCAACCGCCTCGGGCACCAATGCCAAAGCCACAGTCAGGCCCGATAGCAACTCGATCCGCAACCGCGATACGGTCAGGCCTTCGTCAGGCGACCAGCGCAGATCGGGAATGGCAAGGCGTTTGGCAAAGCTTGCCAGCATGGCTCGGGGCATCGGGTTGTCCTGTGGCTTGGGTCTGTTGGCGCGAAGGCGCCCTTGTACCTGTCATAGTCCCATCGGGATACCGCGCCAACCGGGATGCAGATATGCGCTCTACGCATAGCTATGCGTAAAGCGCCCCATGATCTTAAACCAATATCCGCGTCAAAGCCTAAAGCGAACTTATCCCGACAAAGCGGCAAGCACTGATTGGATATTCTTCTGCCTGTGACAGGCCAAATTTTGTTGCGTTCTGCCTTCACTCCACCTTTCCTGACGCAACCCGCATGCAGGAGAAGTCAAACATGACGACCCGAAAGCTCTATCTCGGCCCTCTGACCGACAACAGACGTTGGGATATGGTCAACATCCGCCCGGACGATGTGCTCGTCGTGACCCCTCCGAAATGCGGAACCACCTGGATGCAAACCATTGTGTCCCTGCTGTTCTCCGGTGATCCAGAGGTCGAGACAGAGTTATCTGTGAAAATGCCATGGGTCGATATTCGTATCCGCGAGATGCCAGAGGTTGCTGATCGGCTCGAAGCCATGCGGCATCGGCGCAGCATGAAAAGCCACACGCCGATGGACGGGTTGCCGCTGGACAATAGGGCACAGTACATCTGCGTGTTTCGTCACCCCCTTGATGCGCATTTCTCGTTTCGCAAACACGTACGCAACATTCCGTTGCCGTGGTTTGATACATGGTACCCCGAGGATGATACTGACGGCATCGCCTTTCGCCGTTTTTTGGATGGCGGAGCAGAAGGGTTCGATGGGGATGCAATGCCACTCGCGCATATACTTCAGCATTACAAAGCTGCAATGGCCGTTGCCGATCGACCAAACGTGTCGCTCTTTCACTATGCCGACATGACCCGCGATCTGGCCAGCACCTTTGCCAGACTGGCCGATATATTGGACGTATCACATTCTACCGCTGTCATGGACCAGTTGGTTCAGGCAGCAACCTTCGACAATATGAAAGCCAATGCTGTGCGTTTTGCTCCATCAGGCGGCAAAGGGTTCATGAAATCAGACACAGAATTTTTTCACAGCGGTACCAGCGGCAAGTGGCGCGGTAGGCTGACAGACAAAGACTTGGCCGCTTATGACGCGATCATGGAGGCACATCTTACCCGTGAAGATCGCGCGTGGTTGGAATATGGATCACACGGAACCGTGGCCTCGTGATCCATCTCAACCGCAGCCGATCACGCAAGACGGTGCAAGTGCCACTTGCCAAATGAGCAACTGAGCCGCAGATAGGTCTGAACGGATTCATCAAGCGGAGACGACACGTGACCCAAACTAAAATCGCCGTTATCGGAGGATCGGGTATCTATGACATCGACGGCCTGGAAAATGCCGAGTGGGTTACAGTTGAAACACCGTGGGGCGATCCGTCAGATCAGATTTTGACCGGATCGCTGAACGGGGTGGACATGGCCTTTCTGCCCCGCCATGGGCGCGGCCATGTGCATTCGCCAACCGAGGTGCCTTACCGCTCCAATATCGACGCGCTGAAGCGGCTGGGCATGACGGATGTGATCTCGGTGTCTGCCTGCGGATCGTTTCGCGAACATATGGCGCCGGGGGATTTCGTGATCGTTGATCAATTCATCGATCGCACTTTCGCGCGCGAAAAAAGTTTTTTTGGCACCGGGTGTGTGGCCCATGTCAGCGTCGCCCATCCCACCTGCCCGCGTCTGAGCGATGCGTGCGAAAAAGCTGGCAAAGCCGCTGGGATCACCATTCATCGCGGCGGCACCTACCTGGCAATGGAAGGCCCGCAGTTTTCCAGCCTTGCCGAATCCAAAATGTACCGTGAGCAGTGGGGATGTGATGTGATTGGCATGACCAACATGCCCGAAGCGAAACTCGCCCGCGAAGCAGAGCTTTGTTATGCCTCAGTCGCAATGGTCACAGATTTTGACAGCTGGCATCCCGACCACGGAGAGGTCGACGTCACCGCGATCATCGCGACGCTGACGGGCAACGCCGAGAAAGGTCGCGCCTTGGTCAAGGGATTGCCCGACCTTTTAGGAGTTGAGCGCGCGCCCTGCCCCCATGGCTGCGATCGGGCGTTGGAATATGCCATCCTGACCGCCCCAGAAAAACGCGACCCAGCATTGCTGGCCAAGTTGGATGCAGTGGCTGGGCGAATTCTGTAACCGCCCAGTTCAGCCACAGAGAATTCTGTGCGCCTATTCGATGCGCACCAATTCCCAATCCGCTTTTACGCGCGTCAGCCAACCAATCTTAAGGACCTGATGTTTCGGCGTCGGATTCACGCAGTGTGCGCCACAGTCTTTTGGAATGATACTGGAGCGTGACAATTGCACCAGTTCAGGCCGATCAGGACTGTCCGGTCGGAAATAGACCATGTCAACGATGTACACCGACTGATCAGGCATCCGCACGCGTTCAATCACCCGGTCTAAGCACTCGCGTTCGAGTTTCGAGTTCAGCTCAGCACTGCGGTAGATCTTGTTGTATTCCCAAACCACACGCGCATCGTCCAGATTCATGTTCGCGAGAATCTTCTCACCAACAAACTGCCCGACCTGAGAGATCGCGTCGTTAAAGCCCTTTCCCCACTCATTGATACCAGCAAACCGTACTGGCGCGATCGGGTAAGAGTCGGCCATGTGCAGTTTGCACAGTTTGATGGGAAAGAAATCGCCTGTGGAATGGTCAAACGCATATGCGTCACCCGGATTGGGACTATCAAGTCGATGCGCCGGAATACTGTGCCGGTCATAGCGCAAATCAGCTTCGTCCGCATCCAGAATGAGCGGCGCACAGACCGCCACAACTGCGATCACACCAGCAACAGCAACCAAGTAGCCCGCGCGGGATCGCACTGCTTCTCCAACACCAGACAGATTCATTGCTGCACCGTTGGACAACACAGGTTGCCCCCGCAATCCGAATAACCGTTTGGGCATCCTTGGGCACTAACACTTACAGGAACGAGAAAAATAAGGAGCATAAGCCCCGCTGCAAACCACTTCATAAGAAATACTCCGACTAAAATAAGCTTCAATTTTAACATAAAACGCAGAAAAAAGCGACTCGCTGGCGATCTTACAGATCGAATCCGATGGCTGGTGGCGTTCCCCTCTGGATTGACTTTGAAACAGACCGTGTCTTAGCTGACGGAAATTGTCGTAGAATCCGGGAGTTGCACAAAATGTCTTTAGATCTCTGGCTTACCTTTGTTGCAGCCTCGACTGCGCTTCTGCTGATCCCCGGACCAACCGTGTTATTGGTGCTTAGCTACGCTTTGTCCAAAGGGCGTAGCGTTGCGGTGGCATCGGCGACCGGGGTCGCAGTGGGCGACTTTGTGGCAATGACCGCGTCATTGCTGGGATTGGGTGCGCTGGTGCTGGCCTCGGCCACTTTGTTTTCTGTGCTGAAATGGGTCGGTGCGGCCTATCTGGTATGGCTGGGCGTCAAATTGCTGCGCAGCGCGCCGTCGGGCGGTCTCACGCCCGTTGAAACCGGGCAAGGCGTGACCGCCCGCAACGTCTTTGGCCATACCGCCGCCGTGACCGCGTTGAACCCAAAATCCATTGCTTTCTTCATTGCCTTCGTGCCGCAATTCCTGCGCCCTGCCGACCCGCTGGGCCCGCAATTTGCCATCCTGATCGCGACGTTCGTCGGGCTGGCTTGGTTGAATGCGCTGGCCTATGCGCTGTTGGCCGATCGTTTGCGCCGGATGATCGGACGCGCGGGTGTCATCACGGCGATGACCCGGTTCGGCGGGCTGACGTTGATCGGAATGGGCGTCGCAACAGCTATCCTGCGCCGACCGGCCTGACACAGGGCGTTAATCCTCAGCGTTTTCTTTCATAAAACTGCGAATGAAGCGCCGGATTTCCCGCGCGGCCGAGGTATCCAGATTCTTGCAGAGATCTACAAATGCGTCACGCTCATCTTTGTCCAACCGCAAGACCAACTGACTGTTTTTCTTGGTAGATACCTTACCGTCTTTCTTTGCCACGCGCCTTGGTCCTGTCAACGACTTGATTCTTTTCTCTATGCATTGTATATACATAGCATAGAGAATGTAGATATCGGGCACCTAACAACAAAAATAGGATGATGGCAATGAATCTTAATGTCGCTCAGGCATTCCTTTTGCGCGACCAACGTAACTGGCGCAAACCCCACCTTTCGTGGCTGCCGGTCGCGCTGTATCGCTATTATGGATTGCCCAAAGCCCTGCCTGGTGGCCGCAAATAGCCCCACAAGGCATTCTTTTGTTGCATGACTGACCCCAATGGGCCAAACAGCCCCGCGTGTTTTGACGTAAAAGGGTTGGCTCATGTCCAGAAACAAGACGGTCAAAGACTATATCCGGACCATTGTCGATTTTCCGCATGAAGGGATCATGTTCCGCGATGTAACGACCCTGTTCGCCGACCCGCGCGGGTTTCGCGTTGCTATTGACCAGATGCTGCACCCTTATGCTGGTGAGCGTATCGACAAGGTGGTCGGCCTCGAAGCACGCGGGTTTATTTTGGGCGGAGCCATTGCGCATCAGTTAAGCGTCGGGTTTGTCCCGATCCGCAAAAAAGGCAAACTGCCCGGCACAACGATCAGCCAGGACTATAATCTGGAATATGGCGAAGCGATCGTTGAAATCCACGATGACGCGATCCAACCCGGAGAGAAGATTCTGGTGGTGGACGATCTGTTGGCCACCGGCGGCACCGCGGCCGCAGGGATCAAGCTGATCGAACGGCTGGGCGGCGAGATTATCTCATGCGCGTTCATCATCGACCTGCCGGAACTGGGTGGTCGTAAAGTGCTTGAGGATATGGGCATGGATGTCCATGTCCTGTGCGAATTTGAAGGGCTTTGACGCCTCTGATTTCACAAACTTGTGAGTGGATAATCGCGAAGCGGATGGCTTAGCGCGCTTTGACGCGACTTCAAGCATGAATACCGCTTTTGCCCGGTGATCTTATTGTGTGGTCGCTCCGTATCCCTGTTGATGCTGCATGAAGCATTTCAACTCAGGGAGACTACATCATGTTCCGCAAATTCGCCGTCGCCGGTGTCGCTTCGATCCTGTTCACTACCTCTGCCATGGCCGATGGTCACGGCAAGGACATCGTGGACACTGCCGTCGCAGCTGGCAGTTTTGAAACCCTCGTTGCCGCCGTTCAGGCCGCTGAATTGGTCGACACGCTTAAAGGCGAAGGCCCGTTCACCGTGTTTGCCCCCACCGATGATGCGTTTGCCGCGTTGCCGGAAGGGACTGTGGCCGATCTGCTGAAGCCAGAAAACAAGGATCAGCTGGTTGCTGTCCTGACCTATCATGTGGTCCCGGGCAAAGTGATGTCGGGGGATCTGTCCGACGACATGACCGCGGCCACCGTGCAGGGCGGTGACATCACCATCGATCTGGATTCGGGTGTGATGGTCAATGATGCAAACGTCGTTCAGGCTGATATCGAGACTTCGAATGGCGTGATCCACGTCATCGACAAAGTGATCCTGCCCGGTTCGTAACCGAACGTCCAAACACGGCTTGGTCTGACCAGGCCGTGTTCACCCTTTCAGCACAGCACCGGGATTCATGATGCCTTTGGGATCAAGTGCGGCCTTGATCGCTCGCATAGCGCTGAGCTTTGCAGGATCGCCGTAGTGCTCCAAATCAGATGTCTTCAGGCGCCCAATCCCATGTTCCGCGCTGACGGACCCATCGAACCTATCCGCAAGGTCATGCACAGCGGTTTTGACTAAGCTACGCTCCTTCTCATAATCCGACCGGTTCTGACCTTTGGGCGGGAACACGTTGTAGTGCAAATTCCCATCCCCCAAATGACCAAAGCAATTGATCCGGAACGGGCCAAGCGCGGCCACTACGTCTGCGCCTTGTCGGATGAATTCAGGGATTCTTGAGATCGGGACCGAGATATCGTGGCTCGATACCGATCCAATCAGACGATTGGCTTCGGGGATACGCTCTCGCACCGCCCACAGATCGGCCCGCTGTGCTTCGCTTTGGGCGATGACCCCATCGCTGACCAATCCTTGCGCTTCGGCATGTTCGAAAAGAGTTGTGAGCGCGTCGGCAGCCAACTGACCCTTCGGCAGCCCCAGTTCTATCAACACACACCATTCGGGTTTGACGTCAAAGGGTTGGCGGACATCCGGCAAGACCTCGGTCAGGAAATCAAGCCCCTGCCGGTGGATCAGTTCGAACGTGCTGACGGTTTCTCCTACCTGATCTCGCGCGGCTGCAAGCAGATCGATTGCTGCCTCAGGTGACGGCACCTGAAACACCGCAGTTCCAGTTGCAGCTGGACGCGGGAAGAGTTTCAGCGCGGCGGCGGTTATGATCCCCAGCGTGCCTTCAGCCCCGATCAACAGGTTGCGCAGGTCGTACCCAGTGTTGTCCTTGCGCAAACGGCTGAGGCCATGCCAAATCTGACCGTCGGGCAGCACAGCTTCCAACCCAAGGCAAAGGTCGCGCGCGTTGCCATAGCGCAAGACATTGACCCCGCCCGCATTGGTGGACAGGTTACCTCCGATCCGACAGGACCCTTGCGCGGCCAAAGACAGCGGAAACAGGCGATCAGCCGTTCCGGCGGCATCTTGAACGTCGGACAGCACAGCACCCGCTTCGGCCACCAGAACGTTTTCGGTCGGATACACCGCCCGAATGGCCGTCATCCGTTCCAACGAAATCAGCAGTGGTGCCGGGCCTTGGGTCATTACCTGCCCACCGACCAATCCAGTTCCGCCACCGTAGGGCACCACCGGCACCTGTGCCGCGGCGGCAAGGCGCACCAGCGTAGCGACGTCTTCCACGTTGCGCGGCAGGGCCAGCAGGCCGATATGGCCCACAAATCGGTTCCGAGGTTCGTCAAGGTAGCGGTCAGAGACCGGACGTAAAATATCGTCACCCAGTTCTGAGCGGATCAGGGCAGCAAGGCGGTCATCAGCAGGGTTTAAACTCATACCCCTTCCTTGCCCAACGCATGCCCCAACGACAAGCCCTATTCCAGCTCGATCAGATAGCGCGGTTCAAGCACCACGACGGTGGGCCGATCTGGTAAGTCGCTGAGTGACACAGTGATTTCCGAGACTCCTTTGCGTTCCACCGGAAAGTCATTGCGGATGTCGACCAGAAATCGGTCCAACGAAAATCCCGAAAACCAGTGCATCGGAATAATGACCGAGCTTTTTAGCCTCTTCAGTACCGAAATCATTTCCGGCAATGGCATGGTTGTGCCGCCATCCACCGCCGCCATCACCACGTCCAACCGCCCCAGAGCAGCGAATTGTTTATCCGACGGGACATGGTGCAAGTGGCCGAGATGTCCGATGCAAAGGCCTTCGACCTCGAAAACAAAGATCGAGTTGCCGCGTTCCTCAATCCCGCCATAAACCGAACGGATATCCGTGGACACATTGCGCACCAGCATTTCGCCCAGATCGAGGTGATGTTCGATACCCTGCCCAAACTCACCCCAGCCCGGCAAAACATGCGGGATGGCCGGATCGGGATGCGCCGTCCAATGGGTATCATGAGCATGGTTCATGGTGACGATATCAGGGATCAGCGCCGCGCTGCCGATGAACCCTGTGAAATCTGTCACCGCATTCAGCCCACCCTGGGTCTGGATCAGAAAGGATGCATGGGCGATATAACTGATGCGTACAGAGTATTCGGGAACCGGATCACTCCAGGCTGCCTTGTGCAGATATTCGATCCCCGGCGCCGCATCCGCAATGGCAATACAATGGCTCGGCCGACGCTCCTGCGCCACTGCTCCACCCCCGATCACCATCAATACCGCAACGAACCACCGCATGAGTCAAGTGTAGCGCACAGCGTGTATAAGTCATGCCTCTTGTTCAACTGGCTAAAAATATCTCGGGGGAGACGCGACCCGCGTCGAGGGCAGCGCCCGCAGTAGCGTTCCCAAAATGCCTACCCTGCGTCTGTGCGGCCGCGCCGGTCGGATCGTAGGCTGGCGTACAGAACATGCGTGCGCCACCGTCCGTTGATCTGCAAATACGACTGCGCCACGCCCTCGTATTTGAACCCAGAACTTTCCAGCAACCCGCGCGAAGCGGCGTTTTCAGGCAAACAGGCAGCCTCGATTCGGCTGAGGTCAAGGCGGGTGAAGGCGTGGTGCAACACGGCGCCAATGGCCTCGCGCATGTATCCCTGACGGGCAAAGGATTGCCCCGTCCAATAGCCCAATGTCCCGGCCTGAGCCGGCCCACGGCGGACATTGTCCAACGTGATCGCCCCTAACAGAGCCTCATCGGATCGGCGGAACAAGAACAGCGGGATCGCTGTGCCGCCTGCGACAGAGCGCTGAGCCCAATAAACACGGTTGGTGAACGACTTGCGAGTCAGGTGATCCCTGGCCCAGATCGGTTCCCACGGAGTCAGATAATCTTTAGACGACCGCCGCAGCGCCGCCCATTCGTTGAAATCGGAATGCACGGGCGGGCGCAAGCTCAGGCGCTCGGTTTCGAGTTTCAGCTTGCGTCTGCCTAACAGCATCACGCCGCGCGCCTCTCCTGCAATTCAGCCAGCGTTGGCGCGCCCGAGACCGGGCCGTACAAAGCCAGCGCTGCCGGGGCCTGAACAGCCATATCTTCGGCAAAGGCGCGCACGTCTTCGGTGCAGACCGCGTTGATCTTGGACACCGTGTCTTCAAGCGAAGGCACCTGCCCCCAGATCTGTACCAGCCGCGCCAGCCGCTCGGCACGGTTTGACGGGCTTTCCAGCCCCATCAGCATTCCGGCTTTCATCTGGGCGCGGGCGCGGGCGACCTCTTCTTCCGTCATGTCTTCGGCGGCGCGCTTCATCTCATCGATGGTGATGTTGGCCAACTCGCTGATCTGATCGGCGGACGTTCCGGCATAGATCGTGGTCGTGCCCGTATCGGCATAGGCCCCGGTCTGAGCAAAGATCGTATAGCAAAGCCCACGCGTTTCACGGACTTCCTGGAACAGACGCGAAGACATGCCACCGCCCAGCGCTGTCGAATAAATCTGCGCCGTATAGATCGCATCGTCGCGATAGCCCGGGCTTTCCAGCGCCAAGGCGAAATGGGCCTGTTCCAGCTCTTTGTCCTGACGCGCTTCGCCCCCAGTGAACCGGGCGGCCTCGGCGATCAGGCCCTTGCGTGGCTGAAGGTGGCCGAACATCTCTTCGGCTGTTTTCATCAATACGTCATGATCCACTGCGCCTGCGGCAGACAAGATCATTTGGTCAGGGCCATAATGTTCCGCGACAAACCCCGACAGATCTTCTTTCGAAAACGCGCTGACCCGCTCAGTCGGGCCAAGAATAGTCCGGCCCAAAGGTTGGTCGTGATAGCTCTGCTCTTGCAGCCAGTCAAAGATCACATCGTCGGGCGTGTCATAGGCCTGGCCGATCTCTTGCAGGATTACGCCGCGTTCAACCTCAATCTCGCGCGGATCAAAGATCGGATTCAGAACGATGTCGCCGATCACATCCATCGCCAGCGCAACGTCGTCCTTCAAAACACGCGCATAGTAGGCCGTCACCTCGCGCGAGGTATAGGCGTTGATATAACCGCCCACATCCTCGATCGCTTCTGCGATTTGCAGTGCGGATCGACGCTCGGTTCCCTTGAACGCCATATGCTCAAGGAAATGGGCAATGCCATTCTGTTCGATCCGCTCATTGCGCGCACCGGCGGTTACCCAGATGCCGATGGCTGCCGATTGCAGCCCCGGCATATGTTCACTGACGATACGAAATCCGTTCTTCAGTTGGTCTTGTCTGACAGTCACTCGGCGATATGCCCTTTGATATGATCCTCGAGGGCGCCCAGATCATTTGCAATGCGGGTCACCCGTTCCGGACGTTCATACAGATCAGACATGCGAGAGGGAAGAGGCGGATGTACGCCGCTGGCCTGCTCGACCGCAGCGGGGAATTTCGCGGGATGCGCGGTGGCCAGCGTGATCATTGGGACGTCAGCCGTGCGGTGATCCTCGGCCACTTTGATCCCAACAGCGGTGTGTGGGCAAACCAGTTCTACGCTGTTGGCCAAGGTGGATTTGATTGTCGCAAGAGTTTCTTCTTCCGACACCCGTCCCGAGTCGAAACTCTCACTTAGGGCCTGCATCGCGCCCTGGCTGATGTTGAATCCGCCCTGTTTCAATTCGTCCATCAACTGCGCAACGGCGCTTCCGTCCTCACCATAAGCATAAAACAGCGCGCGTTCAAAATTCGAGCTGACCTGAATATCCATCGAAGGGCTGATCGAGGGGATCGTGTCGCCCTTGAAATACCCGTGCCCCGACAAGCAGCGGTGCAAGATATCATTCTGGTTTGTCGCAACCACCAGACGGTCGATCGGCAGGCCCATGCGCTTAGCAAGGTAGCCTGCGAAGATATCCCCGAAGTTTCCGGTGGGCACGGTGAAACTGACCTTGCGATGCGGCGCACCCAGACTGGCGGCGACATAGAAATAATACACGATCTGCGCCAGAACCCGGGCGAAATTGATCGAGTTCACGCCGGCCAGTTTCACGCCATCGCGGAAGTCGAAGTCGTTGAACATGTCTTTCAGGGCAGCCTGACAATCGTCAAAATCGCCATCAACCGCCAGTGCATGTACGTTGCTGTCCGCGGGCGTCGTCATCTGACGGCGTTGCACCTCGGACACGCGGCCATGCGGATACAGAATGAACACGTCAACCGCATCTAACCCCCGGAACGCCTCAATCGCGGCCGAGCCGGTGTCGCCACTCGTCGCGCCCACGATGGTCACGCGATCCCCGCGCCGCTTAAGCGCCACCTGAAACAGCTGACCAATCAACTGCATGGCGAAATCCTTGAAGGCCAATGTCGGTCCGTGAAACAGTTCCAGTAGAAAGTGGTTCTCATTCAGCTGTTTCAGCGGCGCCCGGGCGTCGTGACCGAAGCCCTTGTAAGCACGGGCGATGATCTCCTTGAACTCATCTTCAGCAAACGATCCGCTCACATAAGGCCACATCACCCGAAACGCGATGTCCTCATAAGGCAGACCAGCCAAAGCAGCGATGTCATCCCGCGACATCACCGGGATTTCGGCAGGCACATAGAGGCCGCCGTCGCGGGCCAACCCGGTCAGCATCGCGTCTTCAAAGCTCAGTTCGGGCGCTTGCCCACGGGTCGAGATGTATTTCATTGCGTTTCACTTTCAGACAGGGCGCGGCTGCGCCACAGAAAATACCCAGTCATCGCGGCCCAGACCAGGGCCAGACCAAACCAGGTCACCGCATATTGCAGGTGATCATTCGGTATGCCTGCGGTCAGCACAGGCAGTGGGGTGATGTCGGGGTCGGTTTGCGAGCGGGCGATCAGCAACACCGGCTCGGTTCCCAATTCACTGGCCAATGCAGGGACGTCGCGGGCAAACCAGATGTTTTCATCCATGTCCGGCGCGGGCGTGTAACCATCGATCTCATCCGGCCAATGCAGATTGCCGATGATCTCCATCTCGCCAATCTGACGCAGGGTTGATTTGGCTGTCGTCGAGACAAAGCCACGGTCGATCAGCAATGTACGCTCACCCGATTTGAACGGTGCAATGATACGATATCCGGGACCCACCTGCTTGACCGAGACCAGAACATGGATTTCCTCCCGCAGCATCTCTCCGGCCACAACAACCGGCAGATAACGATGCGTTTCGGGATCGATTAGGTCAGGCAGTCTTACCGGATCTCCTGCGATGCGGGTGTCGATATCTGCCAACAAACCCTCTTTCCAATGCAAACGCTGCACCTGCCATGCGCCAAGCGACAGCAGGATCGCCAAACCGGCAATTCCGAAGATCAGCAGGAACAGGATGCGGCGCATTTCGAACCCGTGTTTGTTGCAGTTAGGCGTCAGAACCGGCGCCTTGTTAAAGTCTGCGCAGACGTAAATGCAACCGCGCAATTGTATGGGGCGCAATCTTGCGCCCCGGATAGAGAAAAAGCCGCCCCTCAGGGCGGCTTTTGCAATTGGATAGCCTGACAGGCGCTACATCAACGGGGCCTGGCCCCAGATGTAGACAGCGAAGAACAGGAACAGCCAAACAACGTCCACGAAGTGCCAGTACCAGGCTGCGGCTTCGAACCCGACATGCTTTTCTGGCGTAAAGTCCCCGCGCAGCGCCCGGATCAAACAAACCGACAGGAAGATCGTTCCGATAAGGACGTGGAAACCGTGGAAACCCGTTGCCATGAAGAAGTTCGAATAGAATTGATCATCGCCGAACTTCCAGCCCTCATGCGCCAGCAATTCGTAATACTCGAACGCCTGCAGCGCGGTGAACGCAACCCCAAGGACAATACCAATAGCCAGACCATTGATCAGCGCCTTGCGGTCATTGTCATGCACCAGCGCATGGTGCGCCCAAGTGATGGCGCAGCCTGACAGCAGCAGGACCAGCGTGTTGATCAAAGGTAGGTGGAACGGGTCGACAGCGTGAATATCCGGCTGGATGTATTCCGTTCCGGCATAGTCATACATCGGATACATGCGATGTTTGAAGAATGACCAGAACCAGGCAAAGAAGAACATTACCTCGGACATCACAAAAAGGATGAAGCCGTAGCGCAGGCCGATGCGGACAACCGGCGTATGATCCCCTTGTCTGCTTTCAACAACAACTTCGGACCACCATGCGAACATAGTGTAAAGCACGGCAATCAGGCCCGCCCAGAACATCCACGGAGTGACTCCGTGCATCCACAGGACGGCTCCAAACAGCATCACAAACCCGCCAACGGCGCCAATCAGCGGCCAGATTGATGGGTTTAGAATATGGTAGTCATGGTCTTTAGCGTGTGCCATCAGCGTCCCTCACCTACAGGCGTTAGTTCGTTTTTTTATCGGACTGCGCGTCAAGGGCGGCATAGCCCTCGGGCAGATCAATTTCGTAGAATGTATACGACAGAGTGATCGTATGCACATATTTGGCTTCAAGATCTTCGACGATTTCAGGATCGACGAAGAAACTTACCGGCATCTCAACCCGTTCCCCGGGTTGCAGCACCTGCTCTTCAAAGCAGAAGCAAGCAATTTTCTGAAAATACCCACCTGCAGAATAGGGCGCCACGTTATATGACGCTTGTCCAGCAATGGGGCGGTCGGTCGGGTTATAGGCCTCGTAAAAGGCTAATCCGGTTTCACCGATGCGGACCTCCATCTCGCGCGCAACCGGTTTGAATTCCCAGGCCATGTCCTTGGCTTTGGACGCATCGAAGCGCACTGTCACGGTCCGATCCAGAATGTCTTCGGGGGCGGCCTCAGCTACACCTGTTGTGCCACCAAACCCGGTGACGCGGCAGAACCAGTCATAGAAGGGCACAGATGCCCAAGCCAGGCCACCCATCAGAACAACCACACCCACCGTTTGCGCAACAGTCTTCTGAGGACCGGTCAGTGCCATTAGTTCTGAACCTCTTGCTGCGCCATTCCAAAATCGGTGCCCGAGACCTTGACGACGGTCAGGCCGAAAATGATGACGATGAACGCTGCCAACGTCAGCCCCACGCCCAGATTGCGCCCGAAACGGCGCTGATGCAGTTCGTGGCTTTTGCGCAAGCTCATGACCAACCTCCCAATCCGTAGGGTTTCAGCAACGCTTCAATCAGGATCGCGCCGAAATGAAGAAAGAGATAGAGCAATGACAGCTTGAAGAAAGACCGCTCGACCTTGAAGTTATCCGCTTCCGAGTCGGCTTCGGTCCGGCGCGAAATCTTCCAGGCGCCGCTTAGGAACAGCGCATTCAGGATAAGGGCAACCGTCAGATACACGGGACCGCCAATATTGGAGAACGCAGTTCCAACGGCCAGTACCGCAAGCAGGACAGTGTAGATCAGGATATGCGTCCGGGTTGCACGTCGGCCATGTGTCACGGTTAGCATCGGCACGCCCGCATCGTCGTAATCCGACCGCATGAACAGCGCCAGCGCCCAGAAATGCGGTGGCGTCCACATGAAGGTCAGGGCAAACATCAACCACGGCTCAAGTGGCATCGAGCCTGTGGCTGCGACCCAGCCGATGACCGGCGGAAATGCCCCGGCAGCACCGCCAATCACGATGTTCTGCGGCGTCGAACGTTTCAGCCACATCGTATAGACGACAACATAGAAGAAAATCGTGAAAGCCAGAAATGCGCCGGCTATCCAGTTGGTCGCCAGCCCCAGCATGATCACGGAAAGGCCGGACAGCGCCAGCCCCAACGCCAGTGCTTCGCCTTCTTCAATCTTGCCGGAGGGGATCGGACGACCTTTGGTTCGTTTCATCACCTTGTCGATATCCGCGTCCCACCACATGTTCAGGGCACCCGAAGCACCGCCGCCTATCGCTATGAACAAAATAGCGCAGAACCCGACAAACGGATGAACCGGGACCGGCGCGGCTAGCAATCCGACCAGAGCCGTGAAGACAACAAGAGACATCACGCGCGGCTTCAGCAGGGCGAAGTAATCGCCAAAGCTGGCCTCGTCCGCGTGGGGCTGCGCGGCTACGGTGCTGGCATTGATGCTTGCGTCGGTCATTTCCGGTCCTTCTGGGGCGAAAGCTGCGCGAAACCCCGCACAGCTTGCATCTTAAGTCGGGTAGGCAGACCCTACCCTATCCGCGCTCAGTTCGAGGCGACCTTAAAGCTCTGCGGCAGGCCTGCGTATTCGTCGATCGCGCCTGTCAGCCATTCGTCATACGCTTCCTGGCTCACCACCTTGACGGTGATAGGCATATAGGCGTGGTCTTTGCCGCACAATTCCGAACACTGGCCAAAATAGATGCCTTCTTTCTCAGCTTCAAACCACAGCTCGGCCAAGCGGCCCGGCACACCATCCTGCTTCACGCCGAAGGATGGGATCGTCCAGGAATGGATCACGTCTGATGCGGTCACTTGCATCACCACCACTTTGTTCACCGGCACAACAACTGCGGTATCTGTCGCCAGCAGCCATTCATCCGAGCTGTAGCCGGCGTCGGACAGCTTGGCGCGCATTGCATCGTCCAGAACAAACGGGGTCACATCGGCATCCGCGGGGCGCGTTCCTTCGTCCAACGTCGCCGGGTGGCCCAGCAGATAGCTGTCGAACGCAAAATCATGATCGACATACTCGTAGGTCCAGTACCACTGGTTGCCGACAACTTTGATGACGACATCGCCTTTAGGAATTTCCTGTTGCTGGAACAGAACGGGCAATGAGAAAGCGCCGATAAAAACCAGAATCACGATAGGTCCAAGCGTCCACGCAATTTCCACCGGGGTGTAGTGTGAAAAGCCCGCTGGCGTTGGATTGACGCGCTTATTGTAGCGCACGATGCAATAGACCAGAAGCCCCGCAACGAACACACAGATCACGGTGATGATCACCAGAATCATCGTATCGAGACGATGTATCTGATCGGCAAGTACAGTGGCCGCTGGCTGAAAGCCCCAACCGCCATCAACTGGCTTGCCAATAATTTCAAGCTCCTGAGCCATGGCGGGAAGGCTGGAGAGGGCTGTCACTAACCCCGAAAGCATCAAAGCATTCTTCATGTTCTGTCCTGATCGTTTGATCTTTACGTCCCTGGCGAAAAGGTGTGAATCGGTCACACCTCACCCGTTGTCTTTGGCCGCGTTAAAAACCATATTCCGTCGGGTAGATAAAGCAAAATGCTTGCGTCAAACAGACGCTATTTTTGATCTGGATCAAACCGGAAAGGCCGCAACCCATGTCTCAAGCCCCGTTTCGCCCCTTTGAGAGCGCACTTCCGCATGACGAAGCACTGGCCGTTCTGCGGTCGGCAACAGCCGGCGCGGAAGACGGTGAGCTGTTTGTAGAACGGCGCAAATCCGAAGCGCTGGTCTTTGACGATGGCCGTCTGCGCACGGCCTCATATGACGCATCCGAAGGGTTCGGCCTGCGGGCAGTGCAGGGAGAAGTGGCGGGTTACGCCCATTCAACCGACGTTTCGATCCCCTCGCTGAAGCGGGCGGCAGAAACCGCGCGTTTGGCCGTAGGCGATGGCGGGGGCACGCTTGCCGGGGCGCCGATGGCCACCAACAAACGTCTGTACACGGACGAAGATCCGATCGACTCGGCCAGTTTCCCTGTGAAGGTTGAAACGCTGCGCGAGATTGACGCCTTTGCCCGCGATCTGGATTCGCGGGTTGTGCAAGTCAGCGCGACCATTGCCGCTGCGGTGCAAGAGGTCGAAATCCTGCGCCCCGACGGCGTGCTGGTGCGCGATGTGCGTCCGATGACACGCGTGAACATCTCGGTCATTGTCGAACAGAACGGGCGGCGCGAAAGCGGCTCGGCAGGTGGCGGAGGTCGTGTGGGGCTAAGCGGGCTGATTGATCCAACCGATTGGAACGACAAGGTCCGCGAGGCTCTGCGGGTCGCTCTGGTCAACCTGGATGCGGTCCCTGCCCCGGCTGGCGTGATGGAAGTGGCACTAGGTCCCGGCTGGCCCGGTATCCTGCTGCACGAGGCAATCGGTCATGGGCTGGAAGGGGATTTCAACCGCAAAGGCAGCTCTGCTTTTGCCGGGCTCATGGGTCAACAGATCGCTTCGAAAGGTGTGACCGTTGTGGATGACGGCACAATTACAGATCGGCGCGGGTCGATCTCGGTAGATGATGAGGGCACGCCAAGTTCGCGGACGGTGCTGATCGAAGATGGTATCCTGACCGGGTACATGCAGGACCGTCAGAACGCGCGTTTGATGGGCGTTTCACCGACGGGCAATGGTCGGCGGCAAAGCTATGCGCACAAACCGATGCCTCGGATGACCAACACGATCATGCTGGGCGGCGACGCAGATCCTGCAGAGTTGGTGTCCGAGATCAAGGATGGCATCTGGGCGGTCGGCTTTGGCGGTGGTCAGGTGGACATCACCAACGGCAAATTCGTGTTTTCCTGCACCGAAGCGTATCGTGTTGAAAACGGCAAGATCGGCGCACCCGTCAAGGGTGCAACGCTGATCGGCGATGGCCCATCGGCGCTGAAACGTATTCGCGGGCTGGGCAATGACATGGCGCTGGATCCCGGCATGGGCACCTGCGGCAAGGACGGACAATGGGTGCCGGTTGGTGTTGGTCAACCCACGGTCCTGATGGATGGCCTGACCATCGGAGGATCGGCCGCGTGAGTCGGAACCGGGCCGTTTGACAAGGCGCAGGGTTAACCTTGCGCCTTTTTTTGTTTGACGCATTTTCTTTTTGTCTGACGTATCCCTGAATACCGACAAAACTATTTTATGTTTATTTTACATATAGATAAACATGTTTCTCGTGGTAATTTCAGAAAGGATTGCGGATAATTTATTGAGATTCACGAGGTGTTAACCCGGTCTCCCGTAAACCAGTTCTGCAATCAGGCGGAGCATCGGATGACCGAAGAGCAGCTTTCTTCCTATCACCCCCCACTCCCACCCACCACGGAAGAGGACCAGTTTTCCTGGCTCCG
The DNA here is from genome assembly GCF_947489545.1 of uncultured Ruegeria sp. Lineage (NCBI taxonomy): Bacteria > Pseudomonadati > Pseudomonadota > Alphaproteobacteria > Rhodobacterales > Roseobacteraceae > Ruegeria > uncultured Ruegeria sp. The sequence goes on from NZ_CANLDZ010000014.1 coordinate 116,430, forward strand.
TCTGTTGCGCTCGCGCAAGGTTGGCCCGGCAACGTTCCGGCGGCTGCTCAGCGAGCACGGGTCAGCGCAGAACGCGCTGGCCGCGCTGCCTGAAATGGCACGCGCCGCCGGGATAGAAGGGTATGAAATATGCCCTCCGGGCGTCGTCGAGGCGGAGATCAAGGCCGCAAAGGCTGCCAAAGCAGGGCTTTTGTGCCTTGGCGCCGCCGATTTTCCCAAAGCCCTGCACGATGTATCAGACGCTCCGCCACTTTTGTGGGCCATTGGCGACATCTCGATCCTGGAGCGTCCCGCGATTGCAATGGTCGGCGCACGCAATTGTTCCTCTCTGGGCGCAAGAATGGCGCGTGGTCTGGCCAAAGAGCTGGGGGAACAGGGATATACCGTAGTCTCAGGACTGGCACGCGGCATCGATACCTCAGCCCATATGGCCGCACTGAACACCGGCACCGTGGCCGTGATGGCCGGTGGCGTCGACGTGATCTATCCGGCAGAAAACGCGGACCTGGCGCATGACATTGCGACAACCGGGCTACGATTGTCAGAGCAACCGATGGGTGTAACGCCTCAGGCGCGGCACTTTCCGCGCCGGAATCGCATCATATCAGGGTTGGCGCAGGCTGTGGTCGTGGTTGAAGCAGCGGCGAAATCGGGCAGCCTGATTACTGCGCGGGATGCGCTGGATCAGGGGCGCGAGGTGCTGGCTGTTCCCGGCCATCCATTTGACGCCAGGGCCGCAGGGTGCAACCTGTTGATTCGCGATGGTGCAACACTGGTCCGATCAGCCGACGACGTCGTTGACGCCCTGCCGCAGCGGCAGAACACGGTTGAAAAGGAAGTGATCGCACCGCTGGTTGCCACGCCCTCGCGTGGGGCATCGCCAGCAACCCTGCATCACGAGATTCTGACACGGCTTGGTCCTTCACCGATCGCCGAGGATCAATTGATCCGCGACATCGCAGCAAGCGCTGGCGAAATCGGCCCGGCTCTGGTCGACCTAGAGCTGGACGGACGCATACAGCGACAACCAGGCAGCCTGCTGGCGCTGTCGGCTTGAAGCCGCCACAAGGCTGCAACCCTGCGTGAACACTCAAATTAGCTCGCGTATGACCAGGTTGTAATAAATGGTTTTTTGGCCCCAACTCGTTGGTCAAAAGGAACGCATTGACAATTCGATCTTGCCCCACACATTTTGCACCGCCATATAAGGCGCCATATCCGTCGAGCGAGGTCTTCCCTTAAATGCCTGTAGTTGTTGTAGAATCTCCGGCCAAAGCTAAAACGATCAATAAATACCTTGGCCCCGACTACACAGTTTTGGCCTCTTACGGCCATGTGCGGGACCTGCCGCCCAAGGATGGATCGGTTGATACCGATGATGAATTTTCCATGAAATGGGAAGTCGGCAACGACAGTCGCAAACATGTCAAAGCCATTGCCGACGCGCTGAAAGAAGATAACGCCCTGATCCTCGCCACTGACCCCGATCGCGAGGGAGAGGCGATCAGCTGGCACTTGCAGGAGGCATTGACCAAGCGCCGGTCGATCAAGAAGGACACGCCAGTTAGCCGGGTGACCTTTAACGCGATCACCAAAGACGCAGTGACCGAGGCGATGCAGAACCCACGTCAGGTCGATATGCCGCTGGTCGAGGCCTATCTGGCCCGTCGTGCATTGGACTATCTTGTCGGCTTTAACCTGTCGCCTGTTCTGTGGCGGAAACTGCCCGGAGCGAAATCTGCAGGCCGCGTGCAATCGGTTTGCCTGCGCCTGATCGTCGAACGCGAGATGGAGATCGAGGCGTTCAAGCCCGTCGAATACTGGTCGGTGCGCGCGTTGTTCGAAACACCACGCGGTCAGACCTATGAGGCGCGTCTTGTCACTCTGGCCGGCAAAAAACTGGATAAACACGACCTGACGAATGCGACGCAGGCAGAGTTGGCGGTTCAAGCGATCACCAGCCGCGCATTGAGCGTCACTTCGGTTGAGGCCAAGCCCGCCGCCCGCAATCCCAGCGCCCCGTTTATGACGTCGACCTTGCAACAGGAAGCCAGCCGCAAGTTCGGCATGGGCGCGCGCCATGCGATGCAGGTGGCGCAACGTCTGTATGAGGCTGGCTACATTACTTATATGCGGACAGACGGGATCGACATGGCGCCCGAGGCTGTGACGGCCACACGCGATGTGATTGGCGACCGCTATGGCGCTGAATACGTGCCGGACAGCCCGCGTATGTACAAGAACAAGGCCAAGAACGCCCAAGAAGCGCACGAGTGTATACGTCCAACGGATATGTCCCGCGATGCCAAGACGCTGAAGCTGACGGATGAGGATCAGCGCAAGCTGTATGACCTGATCTGGAAACGTACCATCGCCTGCCAGATGGCGGCGGCGCGTCTTGAACGCACCACGGTTGAGATCGGCAGCGCTGATGGACAGGTCGGACTACGCGCCACCGGGCAAGTGATGATGTTCGATGGTTTCATGCGGGTTTACGAAGAAGGCCGTGACGATGTCGCCGATGAGGACGACAAGCGCCTGCCGCAAATCATGCAGGGCGATCCGTCGCCATTTGCCAAGGCTTCGCTGCGCGAGCAGTTCGCCAAGGCGACAAGCGACAGCGGTGAAAGAGTTGCGAAAGAGGCGGTCTTATCTGACAACGAATCTGTGTTGGCCCTGCAGCACCACACCCAACCGCCCCCGCGTTATACTGAGGCAACGCTGGTCAAACGCATGGAAGAGCTAGGCATCGGACGGCCGTCAACCTATGCCTCGATCGTGACCACGATTCAGGATCGCGAATATGTGCGCAAGGACAAGAACCGGCTGATCCCCGAAGAAAAGGGGCGCATCGTTACGATCTTCCTGCTGAATTTCTTCCGGCAATATGTGGGTTATGAATTCACCGCAACGTTAGAAGAGCAGCTAGACGACGTGAGCGCCGGTGGCCGCGACTACAAAGAGTTGCTGAGCAAGTTCTGGCGCGATTTCTCGGCAGCGATTGGCGAAACGTCCGAGCTTCGCATTTCCGAAGTGCTGGACAAGCTCGACGAGGCACTGGCCCCGCAGCTTTATCCTCCGCGCGAGGATGGCAGTGACCCTCGTATCTGTCCGAAATGCGGTGCTGGGCAGCTCCACCTGAAAACGTCACGCACCGGCGGGTTCGTCGGCTGTGGCAATTACCCTGAATGTACCTATACGCGGCCTATCGCCGGCGAAGGCGCACAGGGCGAAGAACGCCTGCTGGGCGAAGACGCAGGCGATGAAATCTGGCTGAAGTCCGGCCGGTTCGGACCTTATGTGCAACGTGGTGAGCCCACGCCCGAGAACAAAAAGCCGCCACGCGCATCCCTGCCGCGCGGTTGGAGTAAGGATGACCTTGATCTGGAAAAGGCGCTGACCCTGCTCAGCCTGCCACGCCAGATTGGCGATCACCCCGAAGGCGGCATGATCACCTCAAATTTCGGACGGTTTGGTCCTTACCTGATGCATCAGTTGGCCGATGAAGCCAAACCTGTCTATGCCAACCTCAAAGACCCAAATGATGTGTTCGAGATCGGTATGAACCGCGCCGTTGAGCTATTGGCCGAAAAACGCGCCAATCCGGGTCGGCGCGGACAGGCGGCTGCAAAACCGCTGAAAGATTTAGGTGAGCATCCCGATGGCGGCGCGATGCAGGTGCTGGATGGGCGCTATGGGCCTTATGTCAAATGGGAAAAGGTCAATGCGACCTTGCCAAAAGACATCAAGCCCGAGGATGTAACGCTGGAAATGGCGGTCGAGCTGGCCAACGAGAAGGCGGCCAAGAAAGGCTCCCAGAAAAAAGCGGCGCCAAAGAAAAAAACGGCACCGAAGAAAACGACCAAGAAGGCCGCCAGTTAGGCGTTAGGTAGAAATACCATCACCCCCTTGGTTTCATTGACTTCCCCGTGACGTGGCGGCACAACCTGCCCATCACCATGTCATTGGGGGAGTTTTCCATGAAGAAAGTCTATGCCAATGCCGCCGAGGCGCTCGATGGGGTGTTGTCGGATGGCATGCTGATTGCCGCAGGCGGGTTCGGCCTGTGCGGCATTCCCGAGCTGCTGCTTGAGGCAATCAAAGACTCCGGTGCTCAGAATCTGACCTTTGCCTCGAACAATGCAGGCGTTGATGATTTCGGCATCGGTATTCTGCTGCAAACCAAGCAGGTCAAGAAAATGATCAGTTCATATGTTGGCGAAAACGCAGAGTTCATGCGTCAGTACCTCAGCGGCGAACTGGAGCTAGAGTTCAACCCTCAAGGCACACTGGCCGAACGCATGCGTGCCGGTGGTGCAGGTATTCCTGGCTTTTATACCAAGACTGGTGTGGGCACAGTGATTGCCGATGGCAAGGAACATAAGGATTTCAACGGCGAAACCTATATCCTTGAAGAAGGCCTTTTCGCTGACCTGGCCATCGTCAAAGCGTGGAAAGCGGACGATACGGGCAATCTGGTGTTTCGGAAAACTGCCCGGAACTTCAACGTGCCAGCGGCAACTTGCGGCAAAATCTGTGTGGCCGAGGTGGAAGAGATTGTTCCACGCGGCTCGCTGGACCCGGATTCGATCCACCTGCCCGGCATCTATGTGAATCGCATTGTTCAAGGCAGCCATGAAAAGCGTATTGAACAACGCACCACCCGCAAGAAGGAGGACGCATAATGCCCTGGGACCGAAATCAGATGGCTGCTCGTGCAGCGGATGAGCTTGAAGACGGCATGTATGTAAACCTCGGCATCGGGATCCCGACCCTGGTGGCGAACTACGTGGGTGACAAAGACATCACGCTGCAATCCGAAAACGGCATGCTTGGTATGGGGCCCTTCCCGTTCGAGGGCGAAGAGGACCCTGACCTGATCAATGCGGGCAAGCAGACGATCACCGAATTGTCCCGCACCGCCTATTTCGACAGTGCCACATCCTTTGCAATGATCCGGGGTGGCAAAATCGCCGCTGCAATTCTGGGCGCAATGGAAGTGGATGAAAAAGGCGATCTGGCCAACTGGATGATTCCTGGGAAGCTGGTTAAGGGAATGGGTGGCGCCATGGATCTTGTGGCGGGCGTAGGCCGCGTCATCGTCGTAATGGACCACACCAACAAGCACGGTGATTCAAAAGTTCTGTCAAAATGCACTTTGCCGTTGACGGGCAAAGGCGTTGTGGATCGTATCATAACCAATCTCGGTGTTTTGGATGTGGTCGAGGGTGGCCTGAAGATCGTCGAACTGGCGGATGGTGTCAGCGAAGATGAAATGCGCGCCGCAACCGAAGCAAAGATCGTCACCTAGCCCCTTAGGCGACCGGGTCCAAATCAAAAGCCCGCCGGATTTGGCGGGCTTTGTTAGTTTGACGTCTGAAATACGCAGCCATCTGAAATCAGATCAGGAGGCGTGGTGCACAGCGCTCGGGCGATCTGAAACGCGGCAAGAACCTTGGGAACATAGTCCCGTGTTTCAGAATAAGGTGGCACGCCACTGTGTTTGCGTACGGCGCCTTCTCCGGCATTGTAGCCAGCCAAGACCAGAATCGGATCGTTTCCGAACTCTCCCATCAACCAGTTCAGATATTTCACGCCCCCTGCGATGTTCTGCTCTGGTTTGAGACTGTCCTGAACGCCAAACCGTTTGGCAGTGGCAGGCATCAATTGCATAAGCCCCTGCGCACCTGCGGAGCTAACGGCATCCACACGACCGGCAGATTCCACCGAAATGATTGCTAGGACCAGCGCAGGTGATACGTTGGTGCCAACCGTAGAGCGCAGGATCTCAATCCCTTGCTCTTGCGCGATGTTCTGTAACGTCTGCAGCCGGGGTGATCTTACACTGGTTGCAGCCAGAGCGTTGATGGCGTCGTCCAACCGCCCTGATCCTGCTTGGGCCAATTCAGGCGAGATCCTGTCCCAAAAAGCTGTGTACGCCCCTTTTGGATTTGCTTTGACACCAGCACCTGGGGCGGAAGGCGGAGTGATTTTTGCAGGCGTGGCGACTTCCGGGACAGCCAGTTCAACACCTGTACTAGGGGCGGAAGGTCTGGCAGCGTGCTCTTCTTCGGTGATCTGCACGGTGATGCGCGGGCGATCCCCAGGCGCTGGGGCCTTGATCCGCTTGTAAACACCACGCGGCTCAACTTCGGTCGCGATTGCTGGCGCCACGCCCGATGTCAGAAACGCCAACACGCCGGCGCATATAAGTGCGTCCCGGGGATTCATTTGCCTGCCTCATGTTTTCTTTTCCGCGATTTGAACCCCGAATCTTCCCGCAACGCCAGAAAAACAAAGCGAAATGGGGCAATTTCGCCTCATTTGCCGCAATTTTGCATCGCTACAACAACCTCTGACATTGGTTAATGAAATTTTTACTGTTTAAAATCATATTGTTAGTCAATTTATCATCAAAAAGTTAAGCCCGACGACAAAAAATCCGCGTTTGGCCCAATTCCTGCCACGCGTGAAGGGCAAAACTTGTCCCATACCGAGACGGACTTGAGCGGACTGAGAGAGAAAGCTCTGGAAGACGCCGAGGTTCAACAGACTTTTTTTAGATCCTTTAGGAGGGACATAACATGATCAAGTTCATCAAGAACTTCCGCAAAGACGAAGACGGCGCCGTAACAGTTGACTGGGTCGTTCTGACCGCTGCAGTCATCGGTCTGGGCACCGTTGCTTACACACAGATTTCTGACGGTGCGGTTGGCCTGGCCACCGACGTGAACACCGCTCTGTCGGGCGCAACCATCAGCACCGGCACCAACTCTGGTACCGCAGGTGGTATCACCGGCGAAGGCACCAACAACTAAGCCTGATACTTCTCCTTTCCGGAGACGAGACCGCGCCCTTTCTGGGCGCGGTTTTTTCTTGTTAGTTGAACGCTTACGCAGGCCAAACACCTCTGTGCCCGAATATCTCTGCGCTCAAACTAGGCTTTTCGCTCGGTGAAAGTTTGGAGGCTCATTTGCAGCCTCCTTAACCAGCACATCAGAACATGGTGTTCATTGCGGGAATAATACTACGTTCCAGCGCTTGATTGTTGCTTAATAAGTCGAGATTACGGCATATAAATCAATGTTTTGCCCAATTCCCGCCATCCATGACGATCACAAATATATGAACGAAATAGCGCATCGCGCCAATCAATTATCAACTTCTCGTCAGGCATCGCCCCGCGGCAGGCTGCTAGAAAGGCAAAACATGAACCGGTTTTTCAAAGCCTTCAAAGTGTCGGAAGACGGCGCCGTAACGGTGGACTGGGTTGTGTTAACAGCTTTGATAATCGGCCTGGCCACGTTGCTATACTTTGCTATCCAGACAGGAACGATTGGCTTAAGCGGCAATGTTAACTCTGCGCTAAGCAGCTCAACTGTCAGCACCGGCACAAGTCTCGGTGGCGCGGGTGGCTTCACGACAGCAGGCACGGCCGGCGGCGGCGGGTAACTTTTCCTCGCCCGGCAGCTTAGCAACTACACGCTAGCTGCACTCTATTCCCAAATGCTATCGCATGATCAGTGGCGTTTCGTCACCGTTGAATACATGCAAAACTTCTAGGCTCCGGCTGCAATTCTGGTGCCAAAATAGCAATGAAGCGCGCAATTCAATATTTTGTCCAATTTTTCGACACAATTTCGTTCTAAAGAATACGCTGTTTCATTATTTTGCTTAGGCCGGTACACGCGACGCCAAGGCAATAAAGAGGTATGTACATGCGAGCAGTTTTTGGACTTGTCCTAATAGTAGGGATCGCCTTGGCCGGTGGAGCGGTCTATATGGCGCGCAACTATATCTCAGCATATCAAGCCGAGCTCGCGCGGGAACGCTTGGCGGCGCAAGAAGCTTTGGCAAATGCTCAGGTGGAAGTGATTCCTACAGTCAGCGTCATCGTTTCGAACCGGCTATTGAAGTACGGCGAAAAGTTAGCCCAAGAAGATGTGCGAATCGTGGACTGGCCAGAGAACGCCGTGCCCGAAGGAAGTTTCCTTGAGATGACTGCGCTTTTTCCTGAAACGGCCAATGGTGATCGGTACGTTCTTAGGACCATGGAAAAAGACGAAGCACTCATGGCTGTCAAAATCACCGAACCAGGTGAAAAGGCAGGTTTGACGTCGCGCCTCGAAAAAGGCATGCGCGCCTTTGCAATCAGTGTTGACGTGGCATCGGGCGTGTCCGGTTTTTTGCGGCCTGGCGACAATGTAGATGTCTATTGGACGGGATCGCTTAGGGGTATCGTAGACGGTGCCGAAGGCGAGATCACACGCCTCATCCAGCCGAAAATCCAACTGATCGCAGTTGATCAAACTGCGGGATCAGACGTTACAGGTGCCACAATCGCACGCACGGTCACCGTGGCCGCGACGCCTCAGCAAGTCGCATCGCTTGCCCAGGCCCAAAATACAGGTCGCCTGTCGCTGGCCTTGGTGGGCGTTGAGGAAGAAGCCGTCGCGACGGCGACTATTGAGGTCGACCAAAAGTCGCTTCTTGGTATTGTGGATGTTGCGCCGGCGCCAAAGAAGGCTCCGAAACAAGTTTGCACCATCAAGACACGCCGTGGCGGAGATATCGTCGTAACCGAGATCCCCTGCACAAATTGACTTTAATTCAGAGTGTTAGTTGATCTAAGCCGCGCCAATAGCGCGGCTTAGATCGTTTTAGTTGTTGCCTATTGTCCACATAAGGAAAATTCCAGAAACCATTGATTATTGCAATAAATTCGGATTTCGCGCAGTCTCATTCAACATAGGGCATAAGACCCAAAAAACGAGGCGTGATCGGAGAGGCAGGTCACATGACAATACGTTCCTGGATCAGCGCAACCCTGCTGGGGTTGTCGCTTGTTGTGGGCCCGGTCGGCGATGCCGCCTGGGCTGAAACTCTTCGCGTGGTAAAGAAAGGCACAGTGGAAACACTGGATGTGCCGATGAGCCGCGCGATCGTTGTTGAAAGCGAACAACCGTTTGCAGAGCTTAGTATTGCCAACGCAGGCATTGCTGATATCTCATCGCTTTCTGATCGTACCATTTACGTGTTAGGTAAAGCACCTGGCACAACAACGATGACACTGTTTGATGGCGCCGGAAATCTGATCGCCAATGTTCGGGTTCGCGTTGCACCAGATGTGACCGAATTCAAAGAGCGGTTGCGTCAAATTCTTCCCGCAGAACAGATCGAAGTACGCACGGCCAATGACGGTATTGTCTTGTCGGGCACCGTATCCAGTGCCGCAAAACTTGCTCGCGCGCTTGAATTGGCAGAACGTTATGCGCCGGAACGTGTTTCTAATCTGATGTCCGTGGGCGGTGTTCAACAAGTCATGCTGAAAGTTCGGTTTGCAGAAATGAACCGCACAGTCGCAAAGAACTTGTCAGCATCGCTTGGTTTTGGTGGTGGAGACGTTACGGCGGGCTTCAACACCTTGAACTCTCAAGGTGCATTGTCCAACGCTCTTGGGAACAACATTCCCTTGGTCCAGTCAAACACAGGTGCCATTCTTTTCGGGTTTGGTGCAGGGTCAACTCAGGTTCGTCTTCTTCTAGAAGCTCTTGAAAATAAAGGACTTGCGCGCAGCCTGGCAGAACCAAACCTGTCCGCTCTGTCTGGTCAGGAAGCATCGTTCCTGGCGGGCGGCGAAGTCCCGATCCCGGTACCACAGGACGATGGTGTTGTTGCCATCGAATACAAAGCGTTTGGCGTCGAAATGGACTTTGTCCCGCGCGTCGTTGATGGCGACCTGATCAACCTTGAACTCGGGACGGCAGTATCCAGCATCGATACAAGCTCGAACTTCACGATCAACGGCGACACAGTCCCAAGCTTTATCACACGTCAGGCTAAAACAACGATCGAACTGCGCGACGGCGAAAGCTTTGCCATCGCTGGCCTGATTCAGGACAACTTCGCTGATCTGAGCAGTCAGGTTCCCTGGTTGGGTGACGTCCCGGTGCTGGGCGCCCTGTTCCGTAGTGCTGAATACCAGCGCGAGCAAAGCGAACTTGTAATCATTATCACTGCGCATCTGGTTTCTCCAACGCGTGGAGAAGCGCTTGCGTTGCCCACCGACCGAGTCAAACCGCCCAGTGAGTTCGACCTGTTCGTAAATGGCCGCGTCGCACGCACTGAACGCATCGGTGCCGGCGGAGCTTCTGAAGTCGCCAACCAAGACTTCGGCAGCTCTTACGGTTATGTCCTAGATTGATCAGGAGGATTGGACCAATGCAAAAGTGGATCATCACACTAGGTCTGACGGTTGCTGTCGCCGCTTCTTGTACCCGCGAAGCCGGCTACGAGATTGATCGCGGCACGTTCGGAAACGCGACCTTAAACAATGTTCAGGTCATGAACGGCGAATTGACATACGCTCAGATTCTCAGCCGCCGCTTTGCTGCGGATGTGCCGAGCCAGATCAACTTCGCGTTCAACAGTTCGCAATTGGACGCTTCGGCTCAACAGATCTTGTTGCAACAGGCGGATTGGATCAAGCAATTCCCTGAAGCCCGTTTCCGTGTTTACGGCCATACGGATGCAGTCGGCTCGACCAGCTACAACAAAAGCTTGGGACTACGCCGAGCACAGGTAGTTGTGGCGTTCTTTGCCCAGCAAGGCATATCAAGATCGCGGCTTGAAGCGGTTGTATCGTTCGGGAAAACCCGCCCGCTGGTTGCGACGCCCAACCGGGACCGCCGAAACCGCCGAACAGTAACAGAAGTCTCAGGCTTTATGGACGGCAACCCACAAACCTTGGATGGAAAGTATGCCGAGATCGTCTATCGTGAATACGTGGAAAGTGCGACCACGCTCAGCATTATCCAGGAAGTCGAAGCGACAGGCGGCGCTGAATAATACCCCGAAATGGGCGGCATCGTCGCCCATTTCCCTACAATTGGTTCTTTTGCGCCCAATTATTGCCCAACTTCCCAGCGAATTTGTGAACAATTGGGAAATCTGCGACCAGAATTGACCGCAAAGGGGCGACAGCAAACCAAGCCGGGCGTTCTTCGTTCGCGTGAGTTGCCAAGCCTTCACGACGAGGATTGTGTGCATGACAAGCGCGACACCACAAGACGACAACACTACAATCCTCGCCTGTACAATCAGTCGAGATGTTCAGAACTTTGACTTGCTGATCGAAGACATGGAAGCCGCCCTGGGTGAAAACTGGGGCGATCTTGGTTTCGCAGAAGCACTAGCCTTTTTCAGCCAACCCGAAGCAAATTCACTGCAATTCGTAGCTCTGGCGATCGACAGCGAAGACGAGGACAACCTGTCCTTGATGGGCGAGATCATCAGCCAGGCCAAAGAGAAGAAGATCAAAGTCGTCCTGATAGCTGAGGACGTGACCCCGGCGTCTCTGCATCAGCTATTGCGCAAAGGCGCTGATGAGTTTGTGCCCTACCCTCTTCCTGAAGGCGAACTGCAGGAAGCCATCGAACGGATGAAGCAGCCCGACCCGGTTGTCGCCGCGCAGGTGGCATCCGCTGCGCAGGCCTCCGGTGATTCGAAAGAGGGCGCCCTGTTTGTCGTGCATGGCTTGGCCGGTGGCGTTGGAGCCACAACGTTTGCGGTCAACTTGGCTTGGGAGCTTGCTTGCGTATCTGACAAGGACGCGCCAACTGTCTGCCTAATCGACCTGGATCTTCAATACGGAACAGTGTCGACATACCTTGATTTGCCACGCCGTGAAACAGTGTTCGAGATGCTGTCCGACACGGCATCGATGGATGACGAAGTCTTCTCACAAGCCCTTCAAACTTATGAAGAAAAGCTTGAAGTCCTGACGGCACCATCGGACATGGTGCCCTTGGACTTGATTACACCAGAAGACATCCAGCGCGTGATCGACACGGCCCGAAAGCGCTTTGACTATGTAATCGTCGACATGCCGAAAACCCTGATCCTTTGGTCGGAAACTGTTTTGCAAGCCGCTCATGTGTATTTTGCAATGATCGAACTGGATATGCGGTCAGCCCAAAACACCCTGCGCCTGAAACGGGCCCTTCAGGCAGAAGAGCTGCCGTTCAACAAACTGCGCTTTGCGCTGAATCGCGCGCCGAAATTCACCGATTTAAACGGCAAAAGCCGCGTTAAGCGCATGGGGGAAAGCCTGAGCGTCGCAATAGATCTTCAGCTGCCGGATGGTGGCAAGCAGGTCATGCAAAGTGGCGACCACGGATTGCCGCTTGCGAATTCGGCTGCCAAGAATCCACTTCGCCGTGAAATCGCGAAACTTGCGAAATCGCTTCATAGCCTGGGCAGCAGCAGCGCCGAGGCTGCGTAACACCATCACAAAGGGGGAGCCGCCGTGTTTTCAAGATACAAGAAGCAATCCGATGCGCAGCCGGTTCAAACCCCGGCAAGAGTGCCCGAAACCACCCCCGATGCCCCAGTTGCGCCGGCCCCAAATGCCGTGGCTCGTAAGCCCCAGACCCAAAAGTCAGCCGAGGCCGCCGGGTCTGATCGCGATCGAAAGCGGAAAGAGCGGTTAAGCGAAATCAAGATCGATCTGCACCGAGAGTTGCTGGAGAACCTGAACCTGGCGGCGCTGGAAAACGCGGAAGAAGCGGAGTTGCGTGCGGAAATCAGCGCGATCGCAAGCGAAGTCCTGGAATCCAAGAACATCGTTCTGAACCGCGAAGACCGAACCCAGCTTAACAAGGAACTCTACGACGAGGTCACGGGCCTTGGCCCCTTAGAAACGCTGCTGCAGGATGAATCTGTCAACGATATTCTGGTAAACGGGCCGCAGCAGATCTTTGTGGAACGTGCTGGCAAGTTGGAAATCAGCGACATTACTTTCAAAGACGAAAAGCACCTGATGCGGATCATCGACAAGATCGTATCTGCTGTTGGTCGTCGTGTTGATGAATCAAACCCCTATGTCGACGCCCGTCTTGCCGATGGATCGCGTTTCAACGCAATGGTTCCACCAATTGCGGTCGATGGCTCGCTGGTGTCCATTCGTAAGTTTAAAAAAGACAAGCTGGGCATTGATGATCTTGTCAATTTTGGTGCGTTCACCGAGGAAATGGCCGCATTTTTGCAAGCTGCCGTGTCCACTCGCCTGAATATCATCGTATCGGGTGGTACAGGTTCAGGTAAAACAACCACTCTGAACGCGCTGTCCAGTTTCATCGATGATGCCGAACGGATCCTGACGATTGAAGACACGGCTGAACTTCAGCTGCAGCAAACCCATGTGGGTCGGATGGAAAGTCGTCCGCCGAACGTCGAAGGCAAAGGTGAAGTCAGCCCGCGTGACTGTCTGAAAAACGCCCTGCGTATGCGCCCCGACCGTATCATCGTGGGTGAAACGCGCGGCGCCGAGGTGATCGACATGTTGCAGGCAATGAACACCGGTCACGACGGATCAATGACCACAATCCACGCCAACTCGGCCCGCGACGGGATTTCACGTCTGGAAAACATGATCGCCATGGCTGGGATCGAGATGCCGATCAAAGCGGTGCGCAGCCAGATCTCATCGGCTGTCAATTTGATTGTACAGGCCAGTCGACTGCAGGACGGCTCGCGCCGGATGACCTCAATCACTGAGATCACGGGCATGGAAGGTGATGTTATTTCGATGCAGGAACTCTTTCGCTTTCAACGCGTTGGGCTAACGCCCGACAACAAGATCATCGGACATTACACAGCAACAGGCGTACGCAGCCACTATTCGGAACGCTTCCGTCTGTGGGGTTATGACTTGCCTGCGTCCATTTACGAACCAACCACAGTGTAGGAGATCTGGATATGCAATTGCCCATGGAGGCACTTATCTATGTTGTGATCTTCGTCGGAGTTCTACTTCTGGTCGAAGGTATCTACCTTGTGGCGTTCGGGAAATCCATCAGTCTGAACAGCCGCGTGAATCGACGGCTCGACATGCTTGACAAAGGTGTCGGGCGCGAACAGGTGCTGGAACAGCTGCGCAAGGAAATGCAGCAGCACATGAAGTCACAGAGCATCCCTCTGTATTCATTGCTGGCGGACAAGGCGCAAAAGGCGGCAATTGCATTCTCGCCCAAACAGCTGATCATGATCATGTGTCTGGTTTCCGCGGTCGCGTTTATGGGGCTTAGCATCGGTACAGCCACCGATACGGCTTTGCGGGCGGCCCTGTCGGTAGCGATTGGTGTTGGTGGCGTCTACGCCTGGGTCAATCGCAAGGCCAAAAAGCGTATGGGTATGATCGAAGAACAACTGCCCGAAGCGGTGGAACTTATGGTCCGATCGCTGCGCGTGGGAAACCCGTTCGTCTCAACGATTCAAGTTGTCGCGAATGAGGTTCCGGACCCGCTTGGGACTGAATTTGGCGTTATCGCAGATGAGTGCGCCTACGGTCGCGAAGCTGCCGAAGCGTTGAAGGACATGGCGCAAAGGTTGGACATGCAGGACATGCGCTTTCTCGCGGTTGCCGTGGGTATTCAGCAACAATCCGGTGGTAACCTTGCAGAGGTTCTTGCCGGTCTGGCGCAGGTTATCCGGGCCCGTTTCCGTCTGTTCCGCCGGGTGAAAGCAATCACAGCCGAGGCGCAGTGGTCTGGCAAGTTTCTCTCGGGTTTCCCTTTGGGCTGTCTGGCATTCATTCTGGTCAAAGATCCTGGCTATTATGACGATGTTCTGGACCACCCGTGGTTCATTCCGATGTGTTTCTTTGTTGGCATCATGCTGACCTTGAACCTGATCGTCATGAAGATCATCACCAACATTAAGGTCTGAGGGCACGTCAATGGAATTCCTGACCACAATCAACGACATGCTGACCCAAAACCTAGGTGAATTCGGACCTCTTATCATCGTGGGTGTTCTGGGACTGGTCATGGTCCTCGTGGCCGTCTCACTGATGATGAGCCAGCCCGAGGATCCGCTAAAGAAACTGCAGCGATCAAACGCGGCACCCAAAAAGCAGAAGAAATCGAAGAAGGACCAGCTTAGGAACTCAGGCCGCAACGAACAGCTTGAGAAATTCGCAACTTTCCTCGAACCAAAGAATGAAGAAGAACTGTCCGCCATGCAGCTCAAGCTGCGCCAGGCGGGGTACCAATCGAAAGATTCTGTTCGGTTTTTTCACTTTGCTCAGTTCGCGCTGGGTATTATTGGAATTGTGATCGGGGTTATGTTGGTGACAATCTTCGCGAACGGGCAGGAGTTTACGACCCAACAGACGCTCATCCGTGTGCTTTTGCCTGCCGGCGCTGGCTACATGTTGCCAAAGTACTGGATCACCCGTCGGGTCGAAGAGAGAAAAGAAGCGATCACCGCCGGTTTTCCCGATACGCTGGATCTGATGCTGGTGTGTGTGGAAGCCGGCCAATCCCTCGACCAGGCGATTGTAAGGGTTGCGGGCGAGATGAAGGCCTCCTACCCCGATATCGCTCAGGAATTCGAAGTCGTCGCGTATGAAATGAAGGCGGGCAAGGAAAAAAACACAGTTCTTCGCGACTTTGGCACAAGGTGCGGCGTGCAGGACGTCAACTCGTTTGTGACCGTCATGATCCAGTCGGCAACTTTCGGTACATCGATCGCCGAAGCCCTGCGGGTTTACGCGGGTGAGATGCGTGATAAGCGCGTGATGCGGGCGGAAGAGGCGGCCAACAAGTTGCCAACTAAGATGACACTTGCCACAATGATGCTGACGGTGCCTCCGCTGCTGGTTATTTTGGTCGGACCATCCGCCAACGTCATTTCGGAGTTTGGGAGCAGGTGACAACCTGATGAGACAACGACCCAGGCGCGCGCTAAGATGGGCACGCCGCATGTTTCAGGCCACCATGGTTTTCGCCATGGTGGCTTCTTGTACAGAAGGCGACCTGCGCAAGGGCGTCGATGCCCCGGGAATTGACCTTGATGGCCAGTCCGCAGACAACATCACCGTGGGCAACCGCCTGATGGCAGCCGGGGAATACGAGCTTGCGTTAGAGTCATTTACGCGCGCGGCACTAGACCAGGGCATGACCACGCAGGTTCTGACCTCTTTGGGCACCGCCAACCTTGGCTTGCGGCGACTTGGACAGGCCGAAACGCTTTTGCGCCGGGCAGTTGAAGACGATCCGAAATGGCCAGTCGCATGGAACAATCTTGGCGTTCTGCTGATGGAGACCCAGGAATATCCAGAAGCGGCCCAAGTCTTTCAACGCGCCTATGCCCTGGACAATGGCGAAAGTGACGCAATCCGCGACAATCTTCGCTTAGCACTCGCAAAAACGGAAAATCCTGTTAATAATACGACGCAAGAACAAGAATATACGCTGGAACAGCTTGGCGACGGGCAATTCACGCTACGCAAAATCCAGCCACAGAGGCAAGAGCAGTAAAGGACGCAAAAATGCGCCAGCAATTCTTGATTCCGTCTATCGTGGCGAGCGGGCTGATCCTATCCGCCTGCGCGAAGGAAACCGAACAGGAAAAAGTGGAACGTACCCTTCAGGAAGTGAACGTCATCGACGAAACCAACCTGAACGACGTTCTGCTGACATCTGCCGACCCGAATGAGGCGGTGACCTATTTTCACGGGGCCGCAGCCAAAAACCCTGATCGGATCGACTTACAACGCGGGTTGGCGATTTCGCTAAGCCGCGCAAAACGTACGACCGAGGCTGCCGCAGCCTGGAAACGAGTGACGTCGATGAAGGGCACCAATGCTGCGGACAAAGTCGAATATGCCGATGCGCTCGTCAGAAACGGCGACTGGGCCAAAGCGAAAACCGTACTCGACTCGGTTCCACCAACCTTTGAAACCTTCAAACGGTATCGACTGGAGGCACTGGTGGCAGATTCGCGGAAGGATTGGAAACGCGCCGATCATTTCTATGAAACCGCTGTCGGGCTCACAACGCGCCCGGGCGGTGTGATGAACAACTGGGGCTATTCCAAATTGACCCGTGGCCAATATGCCGACGCCGAACGCTTGTTCACCGACGCGATCCGTCAGGACAGTTCGCTGTTCACGGCGAAAAACAACCTTGTGCTGGCGCGCTCTGCTCAGGGAAACTACAGCCTTCCGGTTGTTCCGATGTCACAGGCCGAACGTGCAATGCTGTTGAACACGATGGGTATTTCGGCGGTCAAACAAGGTGATGTGACGACCGCCAAGAACCTGTTCCGTGAAGCGATTGCTACGCATCCGCAGCATTTCGACGAGGCGGTCCGCTCGCTTCGCGCGCTTGAGGAAGCCTGATAGATGCTCATACCAGCTGGTGCAGCTGCCTGGTTCCTACCGCTCGTACTGCCGATTTGTTTCTATGTCGCTTTTACCGATATGCGTGAAATGCGGATCAAAAACCACGCGGTTATGGCGCTTGCCGTAGTGTTTGTCATAGTTGGTTTATTCGTTCTGCCGCCCTGGTCGACGGGTGCAACAGCTGGGCGAGTTGGGCCGCTCACCTGGTCCATGCCAGTCTATTTCTGGCAGCTGATGCATATTCCCGTAGTTCTAATTGCAGGCATTGTTTTGAACGCTGCCGGCGTAATGGGGGCCGGAGACGCAAAATTCCTGGCAGCCGCATCGCCATTTGTCTGGCTGGGGGATTTGTTGTTGTTAGCCGCAGTCCTGACCGCATGTGTGTTGGCCGCCGTGATAACGCATCGCCTTGCCAAAAACTCCAAATTGCGCAGTTTTGCACCTCACTGGGACAGCTGGGATCGCGGCAAGCAATTTCCCATGGGGTTCGCTTTGGCCGGGGCGCTGGCCATGTATTTGATATTGGGCACTGTTTACGGATCGTGAACTATCACCACTGCGCCTTTTAGCTGCCTTGGTCCCGCCACAAAGTTGGGTCAGTTTCTCGTCAAGACGCCCAAATTTGGGCATTTGACCTGACAACTGGACAGACGAGCAACGCTCATGAACATGCAGACCTCCGCGGTTATGGCCCCCCCTGCCCCGAAGGGGCTGGTTGAAATGAAGCTTCCGCTGGTGATGATGCGGGACATTCTGCTCAAAACCATCTTTCGCAAGAACACCAGCACTGTGTCAGAAACCGCCGAAGCCATCTGTCTTCCCGGTTCAGTGACGCAGGAACTGGTAGACATTGCGCGCGAGCAGAAACTTCTTGAGGCCACCGGCACGCTGAACGCCAACAGCGGCAACGAGATGGGGTATCAGCTGACCGACGCTGGTAAGGCACGTGCATTGGACGCGCTGAGCCAATCGGAATATTTCGGCGCCATGCCGGTACCGCTGGCTGTCTATCGTGAGCAGGTCAAACGGCAATCCATCCGAAACATTCAGATCACTAGGGATCAGTTAACGGGGGCGATGGGCCATCTGGTTTTGCCTGACACCTTGCTGGATCAACTTGGCCCGGCTGTTAGTGCCGGTCGTTCGGTTCTAATGTATGGCCCTCCGGGCAATGGTAAATCGTCTATCTCGAACGGTATTCGGGATGCGTTGGGCGACAATGTCTATGTACCTATGGCCATTGAATATGCGGGTCAGGTGATCACCGTTTATGACCCGATCGTACACACAGCAATCGAACAAGAGGCTGACGACCCCAACAGTCTGCGCCGCCGCAAACGGTTCGATACCCGGTATGTTCAGTGCGAGCGGCCCACAGTTGTCACCGGCGGTGAACTGTCGCTCAGCATGCTGGATCTGGTGTACAACCCAACTGCGCGGACATATCAGGCGCCTTTGCAGTTGAAATCCACCGGTGGCATCTTCATCGTGGACGACCTTGGACGTCAGGCTGAACCGCCACAGGCGCTGATCAACCGGTGGATTGTTCCACTGGAAGAAAGCAAGGACATCCTCGGCCTGCAATCAGGTGAAAAGTTCGAAGTCCCGTTCGATACGCTGGTCATCTTCTCGACCAACTTCCATCCAAATGAGATTTTTGACCAAGCCGCTTTGCGCCGTATCTTTTTCAAGATCAAGATCGACGGCCCGAACCAGGAAAACTTCCTGAAGATCTTTGCCATGGTGGCCCGCAAACGTGGCATCCCCTTGGACGAAGGCGCGCTGGTGCATCTGCTAAAGGTCAAATACCCGACGATCAACAATATCTACGCGAACTATCAGCCGATCTTCCTAATCGATCAAATGATTTCGATCTGCGAGTTCGAAGGTATTCCGTATCAAATGAGCCCGGAGCTGATTGATCGTGCCTGGGCCAACATGTTCGTCAAGGACGAAACAATCGTCAAATAACGCCGTGCCATTTCGGCCAAGCGACAGGTAGTCTGCGTCCATGACGCAGATTCCCGCCCGGATTGATGATTGGTTTTCAGCCAAAGGCTGGTCCATCCATCCGCATCAGCAAGATATGTTTGACCGGGCGCAAGACCCGGCAACGCTTTTGATCGCACCAACCGGCGGCGGCAAAACCATGGCCGGGTTTCTGCCGTCGCTGGCGGAGTTGTCGGGTGGTGAGCAAAAGGGCCTTCACACGATCTATGTCTCGCCGCTCAAGGCGCTGGCGGCGGATATCAAGCGCAACCTGCGCACTCCGGTCGAGGATATCGACCTGCCGATCCGTATCGAGGACAGAACCGGTGACACATCGGCCACACAAAAGAAACGCCAACGCGCGGACCCTCCTCATATTCTGCTGACAACACCTGAAAGCCTTGCGTTGCTAACGTCTTATGAAGATGCCCCACGCATGTTCGAAGGTGTACAACGTGTCATCGTGGATGAAATCCATGCATTGGCCGAAAGCAAACGTGGGGACCAGCTGATGCTGGCGCTAGCACGGCTGCAGCGCTTGTCCCCGGATTTGCGGCGTGTTGGTCTGTCAGCCACGGTTGAAGACCCCGAAGCCATCGCGCGATTCCTGGCCAGACATCCTGACCCCTGCCAGATTATCCAGGCGGATCCCGGCCCTGATCCAGATATCTCGATGTTACAGACACAGGAAATGCCTCCGTGGTCGGGTGGCGGAGCGGCCTATGCCATCCCGGCGGTGCTGGAACAAATCAGGCAGCACAGGACCACGCTGATTTTTCACAACACCCGCGCGCAGGCCGAGATTTTTTTTCGCAACCTTTGGCTGGCAAACGACGATGATCTGCCTATCGGCATTCACCACGGCAGTCTCGACCGGCAACAGCGCGAAAGGGTCGAAGCCGCCATGGTGCGGGGTGATCTGCGTGCGATTGTCTGTACCGGCAGCCTGGATTTGGGCATCGATTGGGGCGATGTTGATCTGGTCATCCAGATCGGCGCACCGAAAAACGTCAAACGACTGGTGCAACGGATCGGCCGCGCAAACCACCGCTACAACGCCCCGTCCAAGGCGCTGCTGGTGCCCGCCAACCGCTTTGAGGTTGTCGAGTGTGTTGCCGCGCTGGAAGCCGCCCGGGCGCATGAACTGGATGGCGAGCCGCGCGGAGCTGGCCCCAGGGACGTTTTGTGCCAGCATGTCCTGATCGCCGCAGCTGCGGGACCCTTCGACGCGGATTCTTTGTTTACCGAGATGACCTCGGCCGGGCCTTATGCACATCTTTCACGCCACGAATTCGACGCTTGCCTGGAGTTCTGCGCCACCGGTGGTTACGCCCTGCGTGTTTATGACAGGTGGCAAAGGCTGCGGCAGCGCCCCGACGGGTTGTGGCAGTTGCGTGATCCCCGCGCGACACAGCGTATCCGGATGAACCTGGGAACCATTCAGGATACGGACACGCTGAAAGTTCGGCTAAGACGCAATCGTGGCGGCAAACCACTGGGCGAGGTGGAAGAGGCATTTGCCGCGTCTTTGACACCCGGCGACACCTTCCTGATTGGCGGCCAGATCGTTCGGTACGAGGGGCTGCGCGAAATGGTGGTCGAGGTCAGCCGCCGCGCCGATAAGAAACCAAAGATCGCGACCTTCTCGGGTACCAAATTCGCGACCTCCACGCAGCTGAGTGACCGAATCCTGCGCATGTTCGCACAGCCCGACTGGCCTCAATTGCCGCGTCACACTGCCGATTGGCTGACGCTGCAGCGTAAGATGTCTCGCCTGCCGCGACGCGACAGGTTGCTGATCGAAAGCTTCCCTAATGATGGGCGAGAACATCTGTGTGTCTATGGCTTTGCCGGACGCAATGCCCAACAAACGTTAGGCTTGCTGCTGACCAAACGGATGGAGGAAACCGAGCTGGCCCCGCTGGGCTTTGTGGCTACAGACTATGCGACGCTGATCTGGGGGCTGGATGCGGTCACGGACCCGCGCCCGTTGTTCCACATAGACGCATTGCGTAACGGCCTGGACACCTGGCTTGCCGGAAATGCCGTTATGAAGCGGACATTCCGTGCCTCGGCCACAATTGCGGGCTTGATTGAACGAAACACCGGTGGGCAGCGCAAAAGCGGACGGCAAGCGACGTTCTCATCCGACATACTGTATGACACCTTGCTAAAGTACGACCCCGATCACCTGTTGATGCAGATCACCCGCGAGGAAGCTATGCGCGGGCTGGTAGATTTCGGCAGGATCGAAGCCTTGATCCAGCGGATTGGCAATCGGATCGATCTGCTCAGGCTGGATCGGGTTTCCCCTTTGGCCGCCCCGCTGTTTCTGGAGGTTGGCAAGGTCCCGGTCAAAGGTGCTGCGGAAGAACGGCTGCTGGCAGAAGAAAGCGCCCGGCTGTTGCAGTCTGCTGGACTGGCAGCGACGTAAATCCTCTTGTACATGGGCCTGAAACAGGAACAGAACGTACCATGAACAGTCTTGAGTTTTCCTTTGCAGGCCTGCATCTGTACGCCATGGCTTCCGGGGCGCTTTGGTGGCCGGACCAGCGACTTATATGTGTTTCTGACCTGCATCTGGGCAAATCCGAACGGTTGGTCCGTCGTGGCGGTCCGGCCCTGCCCCCGTATGACAGCCGCGATACTCTGGATCGGTTATCCGCAGATCTGGACAGAACTGGGGCCGAGCAGGTCGTGTGTCTGGGCGACAGTTTCGATGATCTGGATGCCTCGAAAGCATTGGAAGCGTCCGAGAAGTTACGAATAGCAACCCTGCAAGCCGGTCGCCGCTGGATCTGGATCGAAGGAAACCACGATCCCGGACCCATCGAGTTAGGCGGAACCCACCTATTCGAATGGGCCTGCGGTGCACTTACCTTTCGGCATATCGCACGAGATGACGCACAGCGTGAGGTCTCAGGCCATTTCCACCCAAAGGCGCAATTGCGCGTCAAAGGACGTGCAATCTCGCGACCTGCATTTTTGTTGAACCAGGATCGGCTGCTTATGCCAGCATACGGAACCTACACCGGCGGGCTACGCAGTTCCGACCAGGCATTGTCGGATTTGATGGGGTCAGAGGCTATGGCGATCCTCACCGGACCAAACCCACAACTCATTCCGATGCCACGTTAAGAACAGATAATCCCATCAGCCTCCAACATGGGTCTGTACTTGCGGCTGACGGGAATGAGGTCACCATTAATAAGGCGGAGATAGATTTTACCATCCGCCCGTTCAACGCCAACAATTGCTGCGTCGGTTACCCAATGAGAACGATGTGAACAGTGGCCGGGCACCGGCTCCATCTCATCGATCGCATCGGTGAAGCGAGATCGGATTGTGAAGGTTCCTTCGGACGTTACAACATCGACACTGTGATCTTTAACTGTAAGGCGGTAGATGCGGCCGTTGAACGAAGCTGGCAAACGACGTGCTATACGCGGCACCTCAAGAATATGCTCATCCGCCCTGAGCGCGCTCAGATCGCTCCGGTGAACAAGGACCAAACCAGTTGCCAGCAACACACCATGAACGGCAACAGCCCGCGCTTCAGGAGCCATTTGCCCACTATATGTGAACAGTGCCCATGCCAGCACCCACAAGGCCGGTGTGAACAGAGCCAGAATCACTCCGGCAAACGCCATTTCGCGGGCCAGCAGATTGAGCGGCACAAGGTTTTCGTGGACCAGCTTCCGCGCAATCCACGTCGCCGCCAGGGCAATCATCATAACACTAGCCCAAAATAAAAGGCGCAGACCAAACGGCAGATCTGACACTAGGAACGGGGGAAATGCATAAGCCAGTAACGGAAGAAAAACGAAACCTGCAACAACCCGCTGTGGGCTGCAAACGTTTCGAATTGCCTTCACCTTAGACGTCATGCCAACTTTGCGCGCGAACCCCCAAACTCCAGCCAAAACACTTTAGGTAATTCGCATGTTTACTTTGTAACGCGCTGGAAAAAAACGACTAACACGAAATACCGAACAGTCAAACCCATTCAGTTTGTGCTCAGCCTTAGGCAAGAAAGGCGAAAAGACGCAATTTCCTATGGAATGACCCGAGGTCGGGCCGCTGATGGCAGCCCGACCTGATGGATTAAGCCGTTAGTCCTTCGGGTTCTGGTAGTTTGTTTGCGCGGCATGCTGCGGTTAGTGTGTTGGCGAGGAGGCATGCGAT